>JBEBHM010000760.1:0-4116 GCA_040080875.1 Pirellula sp. | reverse complement strand
GCGTTAGAAGTCCCGAATCTTTGCAGTCTGTGTCCAGCGGCTGCAGCAACTCCCTCTGGCTCATCCAAAAGACTTGATCGCCAGATAGCTCGGTAAGCTTCTGCTGACATTGCTCGCACACATCGACGTGCTGTGACAGTCTAAGATACACGGCGGAGCCTTCGTCCGCATTCAGCAACTCAACCAATGCTTCTTCGTTACATGCAAATCGTTCAGCGTTCATTGTGATTGCTCCTCGTGCGATTGAATCAGCGTTCGAATCTTTGCAGTCATACGGCTGCGAGCGATATAAATGCTGCCGACGCTCATCTCCAATTCATCTGCGGCAACTTGAATGGAAACATTGTCGACGCTTGTCAGCCAAAAAGCTCGCCATTGCTTTTCTGAAGCGCGCTCACGCACTTTCTCTGCAGCCCAGCGAAACAGTTCGCGACGATATTCCCGCTGAACCGACTCAACAGAATCGCCAACTCGGGAGGGAAGCTCGTTCAATAGCTGGGCGATCTGGCTATCACCACTTCCCAGCCGCTTGTATTTTGGCCGGGTCAGAAAATTTGCCGCCAAATTCTGAGCGATGTGAAACAGCCAAACTCGAAATTTGCCATGTTGATCATTCATTAACCAACGATCAATTGCCCTGGAAACAGCCAGCAACGCCTCCTGAACAAAGTCTTCCGCATCCGCCAATTGAAAACCCTTGGATCTGGCTAAGCGAAAGAGGAGTGGTTCGTAAATCTCCACAAATCGATCCCAAGCTTCCACGTCTGCCGAGTTTGGCAGCCGCAAGATGAGGCTTTCGCGAGTTTCCGGTGGTAATGGCATCAGTCTGGCTCGTTCAACCTTTTTTCAATTTCCTAGGCTCTCCTCCATCATAAGGTAAGACACGGCAAGTTCCCTTACCTTTCAACTTCTCACACGCATTCCAGTAAGAATTCTGGAATTTGCAATGTTGAAGCTACTGAAACAGTAAAGATGCGAATGCGTGTTAAATCCCAGTTGCAACTTGCCGGTGAAACAGTTGCTTGGTTGCGCACGTGAACCTTCAACATGCAAATCAAATCACTTCCTGGAACTCCGTTCCATGGAAAGCTCCTGGTCATTGGGATCTTGAAGTTTTCGTAAAAGGCTAGTGCGTTCTAAAAGTATTCTCGATCGATGTCGCCAATCGTTACACGCGACTACCAGATATTTTTTGAGTGCAATCTTTTTGCCCGTTTCGCCCGTCCCCTTATCCGTCATTTCGAACCCGCACCGGGTATTCCTACAGATAGACGCGGCTGTTGTGGCTGCGAAATGTCTGTCTTCGAGCCGCAAATTGTAGCGGCGCTGAGCATGGAGGTGCGAGTTGCTCTCGACTGTTCCCCCTTCTTCACTGTCTGCGACGGCTCGGCGATCGGAAATCGCTGCGATTCTGGCGGCCGGCATTGTTCGGATGAAATCGCGTGTGGCGATTCCGGATTCAGAATTCGCCGACGTTCCCCCTGGATTGCCAACAGCTTGCCTTGAGCTTTCGCCAGAAAGCGTGCTCTCTGTGACCAACGTGGTTAACGACCAGTGAGTCCGTTTTCTCAGGAGAAATCAATGCAACTAGACATAGACAAAGAGGTCACGCTGCTCCAACGCATGACAGTGGGCCAGCTGCGAGAGAAGTTTGAAGAGACATGGGGCGAGCCATCCAACACTCGCAACAAGCAATGGCTCGTAAAGCGCATCGCCTGGAAGATCCAGGCCAACATCGAAGGCGACATTTCAGAGCGAGCTAAGCGTCGCGCTGCGGAACTCGCACGCGGTACCGACATCCGCACGACCGCTCCCAAGGCAGTAATGCCATTGCCTAAACCGGCAGGCAACACGGTGACGGGTTTCGTCAAGCCGGAGGAAGACAATCGTCTCCCGCCTCCGAAATCAGTACTCGAACGGGTCTACAAGGGCGAGAAGATCCTGGTGCTCGTTCTGGAGAACGGCTTCGAATACGAGGGGGCGATCTACAAGACGCTCAGCGCCGTGGCCAAGAAGATCACGGGCCAGCACTGCAACGGGTATCACTTTTTCAACCTCAATAAGATAGGAGGCAAGTGATGAGCAAGCAAGCCAACAATCGCCAATTGAACTGTGCCATCTACACTCGCAAGTCAACAGACGAGGGCCTCGATAAGGAATTCAACTCGCTTGACGCTCAACGTGAATGCGCCGAGGCGTATATCAAGAGCCAGACGCAAGAGGGATGGCATTGTGTGCCCGATCGATACGACGATGGCGGATTCACCGGTGGCAACATGGATCGTCCGGCGCTTAGGCAATTGCTTGCGGACATCGAAGCCGGCAAGGTGAATTGCGTGGTGGTCTATAAAGTCGATCGACTGAGCCGCTCATTGATGGACTTTGCTCGGATGCTCGAAGTCTTCGAACGCAATCAGGTTGCATTCGTCAGCGTGACGCAGCAATTCAACACGACCAACTCGATGGGCCGACTCATGCTCAACGTGCTGTTGTCGTTTGCACAATTCGAACGTGAGCTGATCTCAGAACGAACCCGTGACAAGATTGCCGCGGCCAGACGCAAAGGCAAATGGTCGGGCGGCATGCCACTGCTCGGATATGATATCGACGGCCAAGGTGGCAAACTGAAGATCAACGAAGCCGAAGCCAACAAGGTGCGAGCCATCTACGATCTCTACCTCGAGAAGCAATCGATCATGGCGACGATCGCCGAGTTGGACCAACGCGGCTGGACAAACAAGACATGGAAAACGCGGAAGGGAACACAACGAGGCGGCTCGCAGTTCACTAAAGCAACGTTATTCCGCCTGCTCACCAACGTGACCTACATCGGCAAGCTTGGCTACAAGGATGAAATCAACGAAGGTGAGCAGGACGCGATTGTCGACGCGGACGTTTGGCAAAAGGTGCAATCACTTCTCCGGCGAAACGGCCGCACTGGCGGTGTCGAAGCGAGGAACAAATTCGGTGCGTTGCTCAAAGGAATCCTTCGATGCGCTTGCTGCGACTGTTCGATGACGCCGACCCATACGACGAAGAATGGCACCAAGCGCTACCGTTACTATGTCTGCATGAAAGCTCAGAAGCGCGGTTGGAAAAACTGCAAATCGAAGTCGGTACCGGCCGCCGAGATCGAGAAGTTCGTGGTCGACAAGATACGCCACGTTGGCCACGACGCGGCGATGGTCGACGAAGTTATGGAACAAGCCAAGATTCAATTTGAACGCGAACTAGGGGTACTTGTGGCCGAACGGGACGGGCTTGTGAAGGAGCTGGAGTATTGGAATGAAGCGATCCGAATTGCAGCTCCATCGATCAAACCCGTTGATCCAAGTTCAAGGTCGCTCGAGCAATTGGCTGATTGGCACGAAAGCCTTCATCGGGCAGAACATCGACACGCAATCGTCGCAGCAAAAGTGCAAACGTTGCAGGCCCAGGCGCTGACACGAGGCGATGTTGTGAAAGCGCTCACCAGTTTCGTACCGATCTGGGAATCGCTCACAGTCCGCGAGCAATCGCGGATCGTACAGCTGATCGTCAAGCAGATCGACTACGATGGAGCCACTGGCCGCGTGACGATCACCTTTCATCCTGATGGCATCAAGACAATTGCCATGGAAAACCGTCCAGAGTTACACGAGGCTGCATCATGAATAAACCAGTAAGTGTCGATTTTCAGTTCTCCGTTCAGCAGCGTGGGCGCGGAGCCAAAAAACAAATCGTCGAAAACACAGCCCAATCGGACGAGTCCAAGCCAACACTTGAAAGCATCCCTCGCATCTCTCGCTATATGGCCCTAGCTATCCACTTCGAAGACCTGATCCGCCGGGGTATTGTCACCGACTACGCCGATCTTGCCCGCCTCGGGCATGTGACCCGGGCGCGTGTAACGCAAATCATGAATTTGAGATTACTTCGTCCTGATATTCAAGAACTTCTATTGGAATCGCCCGCTGATAGAGCTCCTGTTATTCACCTCAAGAAGCTTCAAGAAATTGCGATAGAACACGACTGGCGTAAACAGCAAATGCGATGGCACCAAATGATGGTGGAACAAATGGGTGTCGCTTCACAGGGTGAAACGAGAGATTGCGATTCAGTTGTTCCCAACAAACT
>JBEBHM010000109.1:0-15455 GCA_040080875.1 Pirellula sp. | reverse complement strand
GGCGCCGGCTTTTTCCTCAATACGTTGCTGAGTATGGTGCGCACGCAGATTCCAGGTGCGAGGCCTTTGCATCGATTGGGACGCGCAACATCGGGGTTAGTACTGTTCGGATTAGATGCTTGCACGACAGCTTCACTTTCGAGAACTTGGACCTTGGTCCAGAAACAGTACCAAGCTCTGGCGGTAGGAGTGGCCTCTCTCGATACGTACGATATCCGCTGCGTTATCGGCCAGTGCGATCATCCACGACTTGGAAAAGTTTACGCTGCATGCGAGACAGGCAAGTCTGCCCGAAGCGTAGCCCGAGTACTTCAGCGGCGAGCGAACTCGACCGTGTTTGAAGTGGATCTACATACCGGCCGTCCTCATCAAATCCGTATCCATCTCGCATCGATTGGACATCCTTTGGTGGGCGATCCACTTTATGCGTCGGGTGGACAACCCATAGGCGATCATCCCGGCTTGCCTGGTGACAGTGGCTATTGGCTGCATGCCAAGCGACTGGCATTCGAACATCCGGTTACGCATGAATGCCTCGACCTCGCTGCGCCCATCCCCAAAATCCTAGATAGCGACTAGTGCTCGGTCCAGATTAATCATTGGGGTTGTCTTGAGCCGCAATCGCTAGCTGCGATATGATGATTTGCGATAAATAGCGCGGCTAGCGCCTGCGGCTCAACCCATAAATCTAAGCTCGACTTGTTAAAGATCCCTGCGATCTGGTAGGTTTAGCAACCTCCACCACCGCAATTGTTAGCCTTGAAGACGTACTAGGAGATTTCCGCATGACCCGACCGAGTTATCACCTCTTTTCTAGGTTCCTTCGTTCCATCGCGATTCCGCTTGCCGTTAGCTTTCTTTGTTTTGCGGGTTGCAAGAACAACAATCCAGGTGAATGGCCACAAGCTCTCATCGAAGAAAAGCTCAAGACCAAATACGAATTCGTGGAGATCGGCCTTTCGCCGGACGGGCCAGGGAAATATCTCGGCAGCGCCAAGTCCAAAGATGGCGAAACGCTTAAGATCACGATTGTCCAGGATCCAAAATCAAAATCAATGAAGTACGATTTCAAAGGGGATCGAGGTTGGTTCGAAGACGGCAAGTACGACCTCGATTGATTCCCAGTTGCGAGTCTGGCGTGAGCTTTGACGTTTGTTCACATGTCTAACATGCTTTGCCATCGACCGAACAGTTTCTCTTCCTCCAGCCTCACGCCTCCAGCCTGTTCTTATGCGCAGCCTACTATTGCTCACCTCGTTCGTTCTCTTGTTTCCAACCTTGGGTTTTTCCCAGCGCCGCGCGCCCTTTGTATCGCCTGAAATTGGAGACGCTGGAAACGTTACGTTTCGCATTACAGCACCGGACGCCAAGAAAGTTGAATTGGTAGGACAATGGCCCAACGGAACGGCCACCATGAACAAGAACGAAAATGGCACTTGGGAACTTGTCCTCGACAAAATTCCTGCGGGCGTTTGGGAATACAGCTTGCGAGTCGACGGCGTCAGCATGATCGACCCGAACAATTCGGAAATCAAACCGATGCGTTCGCCACGTTCGAGCATTATCCACATTGTCGGAAGTCCTCCACTGGTTCACGATTTCCAGTCGGTCCCTCATGGCACGGTGCATTCCCACACGTACGACTCACGCGCAGGTGGACGCCCACGAAGAATGGCGGTCTATACACCTCCCGGATACGAACTAGACACCAACAAAAAGTATCCGACGCTCTATCTGCAACATGGGAGTGGCGACAATGAGGCAACTTGGGTGGTTCACGGCAAGGCACATTGGATCGCAGACAACTTGATCGCATCGGGCAAAGCCAAGCCGATGGTCATTGTTATGTTGGACGGTCACATTGCGCCCCCAACCGATCGAGGCAGCAACACGGAACTATTCGAACGAGATCTTGTAGATCAAGTGATGCCATGGGTTGAGTCGACTTATCGTGTGATCGCAGAGCCTGGGCAGCGTGCGATTGTCGGTCTGAGCATGGGAGGAGGGCAATCTTTAACCATCGGGCTTAGGAACACGGACAAATTCGCTTTCGTAGGAGGATTCAGTTCCGCTATTCCAAGCGAAGAATCGATTGCAGGCTCGCTTGCGAGCCCATCGCAGACAAACCAACGACTGAAGCTGCTTTGGGTGGGATGCGGCAAGGACGATTTTTTGGTGAAACGCAATGAAGAGTTTATTGCTAGTTTGAAATCGAAGGGGATTGAGCATCAGTGGCATATGACAGACGGCAACCACAGTTGGCCAGTCTGGCGAATCTACTTGTCCGATTTTCTACCGCTCCTGTTTTAAACGTTCTCGCTCTGTTGAATTGTTCCGGAACTACGAACCCTTTCCAAATCACAAGCCTTTTTCAATCAGTTCGCGACGCAATAGCCCAATCCTTGTGTTCCCTGCAAGCAAGTGATACGGTTCAGCCAATTGCAGATATGGGGTTGATGAGCGTACAATCGAAGCTTCCAAATCCCCCTTCTTTCCTACCCCTGACGAGGAAAACCATGCGTATTCTGACCACCATCGTGTTATCGCTGTTGATGTTGTCCGCTCCTGCAATGGCCGAAGGGCCCAAGGTCGGTGACTCCACTCCCGACTTCGAACTCAAGGGGAGCGATGGCAAAACCTACACCGCCAAGGACTTCATCGGAAAGAAGGCGGTCATCATCGCTTGGTTCCCCAAAGCCTTCACCGGCGGATGCACCAAAGAGTGCAAATCCATGCGAGAAGCCGGCGCTCAGTTGAGAGAATTCGAAGTGGCTTATTTCACGGCTAGTACGGACACGGTGGATGACAATGCTCGGTTTGCCAAGAGCCTCGATCTGGACTACCCGATCTTGTGCGATCCAGATGGCAAGAACGCCAAACTGTTCGGCGTGTTAAAGCCCGACGGAAAACTAGCAAATCGTGTCACCATCATCATTAGTAAAGAAGGCAAGATCCTAGCGTTAGACGACAAAGTCAAAACCGAAACGCATGGACAAGATCTGGCTGTCGAGCTAGCCAAACTCGGAGTCGCGAAAAAGGCGAAGTAGCCCTTTAGCATGGAAATCGCGGGGAGTGAATTCTCCTCTTGCGTGCGCCGTTCGATTCTTCGTATTGTTCCCATAGTTGGCCGAACCAATTCGAGCCAACGATGTTGCAATTCGCAGGATGAACGATTCCATGAAAATTAAAAAACACTGGTCTTCCAGAATCCAATCGCTTGCCCATTGGTCCCTGGGTGTTTCGCTCGCGTTTTCACCCATTGTGCTGACCGGTTGCCGTGGAACACCTTTCTCGCTGCCAGAGTCACTTGGTGGCATTGGGGGAGCGTCGTCGCGCGTGCCTCCACCCGCGACCGGCAGCTTTCAAGTACCGCAATCCTATTCCGGACCCAATGCAAATAATTCAGGGTTAGGGAGCTCCAGTTTCGCACCGAACAGCGGAACCACGAGCGCCACGGGATTCAAAACGAGCCAAGTGAGCCAACCGGTTTCGAATTTCGTAAGTGGAATTTCCGCAGCTCAATCTCAGCTGCGCACCGCGACGAACAACGCGCTCAACACGGTCAACCGAACTGCGCAGGACGTGAATTCCACTGTGGAAAACGCAACCGCGCGAGTCGATCGATTCGGCGAAGGAATCGTTCAGGCCAGTGCGATTCTGAATGATGCTGCAAGCGCACCATTGTTGCCCGCGGCCTCGGATACCGCGCCTGCCAATGGCGTTTCAGCCTCGGGTCGCATCGGGGACAACCCATCTACCAGCGCACCATCCGCTTGGCGGACTCCAGCTCAACCTTAGAAACATCTTGCGCATGCGTCCGCCTCGGAGATGCGGACCTACGTAGCGGCGTATCTCCGAGACGCTGGTATTCGATCTCCACGCAAACTCGCTGGGCTGGTTCCATTTCCGCGCTTCTACGAGTTTGAATTGCAAATCCATGCGGAGTTTAGGGTTTCAACGGCCATTGCGTCCGCCTCGGAGATGCGGACCTACGTATGTGGACTTACCTGGTTGGCATTGCGGCTTGCCATCCCGCGCGCCATTGCCGCGTAAGCTCGTGGACTGTCGATTTCATGTCGGACTGCAAGGCTAGGTTTTGGTTTTCTTGAGGGTCGGTTTGATGATCGTAGAGCTCGATCGCTTCGATCTTGCTGTGATCTTGTCGATCGACCCAAGCCGTAAATCGGTATCGATCCGTTCGCATCGAGTAACCCATGATCGACTTGCCCTGCGCCGATCGTGGGTATTGGCTAAACGCGGCCTTCTTCCATGTTTGATGCGGGTTCTCGATGAGACCTTTGAAGCTGGTTCCTTCGAGATGACTCGGTAGGCTCAGTCCTGCCAAATCGGCCAAGGTCGGATAGATATCGACGAATTCCACCAATCCCTTGGTCTTGGCACCCGCGTGCTTCATGCCGGGGACTGACAAGAGCAACGCGGTGTTCGTATCATTTTCGCAGTTGCTGTGTTTGCACCAGGCATCGTGTTCCCCTAATTTCCATCCGTGATCACCCCAAAGAATCACGATCGTATTCTTGGCCAGGCCGAGTTTATCGAGTTCATCCAATAGCAATCCAACCTGCGCATCCATATAGCTAATCGCAGCGTAGTATCCATGTTTGAGCTGTCTGGCCAAATCGTCGGGAATCGACTCGGCAGGGATGCCATGGTAAGCACGCAATTCGCCACCCGGTTGTACCGAATACTCGGGTGCATCTTTTGGTCTATATTTGTTGGGGGCCAGTTGAATCTTGGCGGGGTCGTAGAGATCGTAGTATTTCTTGGGAGCCACGAAAGGCAAATGCGGCTTGGTGAAACCAACGGCTAAGAAGAACGGTTCCTTTTTCTTGTTTATCTCATTCAAGGCGGACAAGGCAAGTTCCGCAACCTTGCCATCCTGAAACGTATTGTCTCTCACGTCGGCTCCTTCGTATGCTGGGCCTCGTGAGTTTCTCGGAGTAGCTTGATTCCGTCTGTTATTTGCGTTTTGGTTGCCTGTGTTGGGCTGCCGATTATTCAAGGCTAGGTTTTCCGCAAGTCCATACGCTTGTGCTTTGGGTGTTTGCCATGGGACGGACCAAGTTTGAGGATCATCGAATCCTCCGTGATAGATCTTTCCCATGCCTTGAACAAAGTAGCCATTGTTTTTGAAATGCTCGCCCAGCGTGACGACATCGGGCAACGCTGTTCGGAAATGCGTGTTGAGATCCCAGACTTTGGTTGTGTCAGGTCGCGTGCCAGTCATCAAACTAGATCGTGTTGGGGAGCAGACCGCTTGTTGACAATATGCCCGTTGAAACGTGATCCCAGCCTTGGCAATTCGATCCAAGTTAGGGCTCTTGACGTAGTCGGCACCGTACGCACCAAACTCGGGACGTAAATCGTCGACGGCGATAAACAAAATGTTCGGACGCTCTGCCCAAGCCATGGGCATCAGCATCCAGCAGAACAGGCATACGAACAAATTCTGATAACTTTTCATCGCGATGTATCCTTGAAAAAAGGTCGTTGAGCCACGTTGAGTGAGCCGAGACAGTATGATGCACATCCCTCGCGTTCGCAATTCGTTGCGGTCCATTGCAAATCCACTTTTTCATTTTCTAGCTATGTCTCCTTGGAATCAAGTTTACAATCCGTGCGGCAATCAATTGGTGTCTGCCTTTGTAGCTTCGTTGCCAATATTTGTTTTGTTGGGATTATTGGCAGTCTGCCATGTCAAGGCGCATTACGCGGCTATCGCTGGTTTGATCGTTTCGCTTTTGATCGCGATCGGTGTGTATCAGATGCCCATGAATCTCGCGCTGTTGGCCGCAGCCAACGGTGCCGCGTACGGCCTGTTCCCGATCGGATGGATCGTGCTGACCGCCATCTTTACTTATGACATCGCGGTCGCGACCGGGCAGTTCGATGTGTTGAAACGCTCGATCGCCAACATGGCGGACGATCGACGCATCCAAGTCTTGCTTATTGCGTTCAGTTTTGGAGCGTTCATCGAGGGGGCGGCAGGGTTTGGTACGCCCGTTGCAATTTCCGCAGCCATGTTGATTGGGCTCGGGTTCAAACCGTTGCCTGCTGCTGGATTGGCTTTGATTGGAAACACGGCCCCGGTAGCATTCGGTGCTTTGGGGACACCTCTCATTGCGCTGGCGGATGTCACCAAGCTACCATTGCAATCGCTGAGCATGATGGTTGGGCGGCAGCTCCCTATGTTTTCAGTCATTGTTCCATTTTGGCTGATCTGGGCCATGACGGGCTGGCGAGGTATGCGTGAGGTGTGGCCTGCGTGTTTAACGGCGGGCCTCAGTTTTGCTGTGATGCAGTTTGTCGTTAGTAATTATCATGGCCCTTGGTTGGTCGACGTGATCAGCGCGATCGTTTCGATTGCGTGCCTAGTCGGATTGCTGCGAGTGTGGCAACCCAAGCAAACATGGCGATTTCCGGACGAGGCAACTGCCATAGCTGAGACGGTTCCAACCGCGCGCGAGACTGCCATCGCTTGGCTTCCTTGGGTGATCGTGTCCTTGATGGTCTTCTTTTGGGGCATCCCTCAAATCAAGGATCAACTGAACGACTGGACGACTCACGATTACACCGTTCCAGGTTTGCATCTCAACGTGGTTCGAGATCAGCCGGTGGTTGCGAGCGCGACTCCGGAGAAGGCCGTCTTTAAATGGAACTGGTTATCAGCCACCGGTACCGCATTGCTTGCTGCCTCGATATTGTCTGGCATCGTTCTCGGTGTTTCCCCCGCACGGCTCGCCGGTTTGTTTCTGCAAACGCTCCAACGCACGACGACATCCCTCGTCACGATCATTGTGATGTTGGCCATCGGTTACACGACCCGGTATAGCGGATTGGATGCATCGATGGGGCTTGCTTTCGCCAGCACGGGAGTTTTCTTCCCGTTCTTTTCCCCATTGCTCGGTTGGCTTGGGGTAGCGCTCACCGGTAGCGACACTTCGTCCAACGTGCTCTTCGGAAACTTGCAACAGATTACTGCCGAGCGCTTGGGAATCTCGCCGGTGTTAGCAGCTGCCTCCAATAGCTCAGGGGGCGTGATGGGCAAGATGATCGACGCGCAATCGATCGTGGTGGCGGGAGTGGCGACCGGCCAACACGGTCAGGAGGGAACGATCCTGCGGTATGTTTTCTTTCATAGCATCGCGTTGGCTATTCTGGTCGGCCTGCTCGTCACAGCTCAAGCCTACTTGGTACCTCAGATGATCCCGTAGGCAAAGTGTAGAACGATTGTCCCCAATCGTTTGTAGGCACGGTCTACCGATACGCTCGGTCCAATAGCTGAACCGTATGCAAGACCTCGATTATGGAATTCGTCGATCGGAATTCTGCCAGGTGTTTTTCGATCTGAACCATGCAGCCGATATTTCCCATAACGACCGCGTCGACATGGAGACTCGCGATGGATTTGGCTTTGTTATGGCCGAGAGTCCCGGCGATTTCAGGTTGTTCCATGTTGTAGGTGCCTGCCGACCCACAGCATATTTCGCCTTCTGGGACTTCGACTAACTCCAAACCAGGAATACTTTTTAGGATTTTCCGAGGAGCGGACATGATGCCTTGAGCGTGTGCCAGGTGGCACGCATCGTGATAGGCGACTCGCATGGGTTTGGGCAATGGAGTGGGCGGAACAAGATCGATGCTCGCCAGGAATTGGCTGATGTCTTGAACTCGCGACGCGAACTCAGCCGCTTTTGGCTCAAGCGAATGTCCGCGAAACAGCAGTTCGTACTCGTGGATGCCGCTGCCACAACCTGCGGCGTTGGTGATGATATGGTCCACGTGGGGAAACAAGTCCAAATTCACACGAGCCAACCTCCGGGCTTTGTCTGCATTTCCCGTGTGCATACTCAAAGCCCCACAACAACCCTGGCCACGTGGGACGACCACATCAAACCCATTGTTCGACAATACCCGAATCGTTGCTAGATTAATCTCGGGTGCAACTATTTGTTGAACGCATCCCGCAAGCAATCCGACTTGCCCGCGTCGTGTCGTCCGCGCGGGTGTAAACTCAGGGAGTTCGACCGATGGCGGCAGTTGGATTGGAACCAAGTCGAGCATGGCCCGTATGGATTTTGGAAAGAGATGCTTCAACGGCTTGGCAAGACGCCCCATCCAAGCAGCCCAGCGGAATCGCGATTTGTACGGCAACGTGCTCCCCGCCATGCTTCGAGCCAATTGATCCGCGATCGGCCGCGTGCGACGGTTTTCGGTGTGGCTGCGAAAGCTTGATAGGAGTTCGCCGTAGGCAACGCCCGACGGACAAGCCGTAACACACCCCAAACAACCCAAGCATCGATCCAAGTAAGGGGTTGCTTCGCTCAGTGGTAAACTTTCTTCGAGTACGCCTCGCATCAAAACGATACGTCCGCGAGGTGAATCCATCTCTTCGCCGAGCACTTGATACGTCGGGCAAGCAGGCAAACAAAATCCGCAGTGGACGCATGTGCTAATCGCATGAGCCATGGCCTCGCCCTGCGGCGAGTTGATCGAGTTCAGATCGATTTTGTGTTCCATGGGGACTCGTTGATTCCGTGTTACACGAACTTGGAGTGAGGATCGATCGCACGCTTGATCGCCCCGCCAAATGGGCCAGCGGTGTCGCGTTGTAATAATGTTGCATTGGGGTGGGCGGTGCACAGGAATGGTTGTCCTTTTGACAGGATCGGTTGGAGTATTTCTTGGCCCACCTCAATTGCCTGCGACATGTCGAGCCATGCCACGTTTCCACCGACGCTGTAACGGCGTCCGATTGCAAGATCCGTCAACTGCTTCTCAAGCGAAGCAATCATGCCCGGAGTGACAGGCAATTTCACCGTGTGGTTCTGCTCACTGCACCACCGAAAGTTCGAAACATCTCGCCAATACTTAGTTTCCTCGTCGTCCTGGAGGATGCGATGGTTTGGCAGCAACTGTTGCAAACGGTGGATGCGATTCGGAATTGCGGAGGCAAGCCCGCCGAATCGAATGGCCAATTCGTAGCCGGTTTTGCCTCCGTCCCTAGGTATCAAATCGACGGCCTCAAGATCCAACGGAGACGCAACCAAGGAATTCATTTTGGAGATCGCCTCATCGATGTTGAGGAACGTTGCCATGACGGTGGCAAACGACTCCGGTTTCGGAAAGACTTTGAATGTGAGTTCGACGATCATCCCAAGCGTTCCTCGGCTTCCGACCATCAGCTTTGGGTAATCAAAGCCCGCCGCATTCTTGACAACTTGTCCACCGCCGCGAATGAGTTTCCCATAGCCGTCGATGAAGCGAATGCCGATGAGAAAATCCCGAATGCCCCCAAACCGAAATCTACCTGGGCCAGCGGCATTACTTGCAACGGTTCCGCCGATCGTTGCTCCCCGATCGGACAACAGCGGATCAAACGGTAGATATTGCCCCTCGCCATGGACGAGTCGTACAAGATCCGACACAGGCGTACCGGCCAAAACGGTGACCACAAACTCTTGAGGATCGTAGGCGACAACACCGATCAGTGCTTGCGAGTCGATCATACAAACTGAATCGTGACCGGAATGAAAACCACCCTTGCTTTGGGAGCCCACGATGTGAACTCGGCTCGCCCCGCGAATCGATTCTTGCAGTGCGACAACGCGTGAATCGGCAACGGATGGATGATTACTCACGCGAGATGACTCCCGCCTTCTCGAGCGGATGCAAGCCGGAAGACATCAACGCTGGCGCTTCACCCTCGACCAACATCTTGCCTGGGTTTGCGATGTTCGTCGGGTCGATCTCACGTCGTATTTGATGCATCGATTCCATATCGTCGGGTTGAAACATTCTTGGTAGGAACGAACGTTTCTCCATACCGACCCCGTGCTCGCCAGTAATGGACCCGCCGAACCGAATACAGAGTTCGATGATCTCGGAGGCTAGCTGCTCAGCTCGATGCAATGCGCCTGTCTCCTTTCCATCATAGAGAATGAGCGGATGCAAGTTCCCGTCGCCAGCGTGAAACACATTGGCCACGCGAATTCCGTGAAGCTTGCTCAGACGCTGGATTTCTTCGAGGGCTTCGCCTAATCGGCCTCGAGGCACAACCCCATCTTGCACGATAAAATCAGGACTGAGTCTACCGACGGCTGAGAATGCGCTCTTGCGTCCTTTCCAAATTTGAACTCGTTCGTTGGAGTCTTTGGCTTCGCGAACGAAATACGGGTGAGATTCCTGAATCAGTACGTTGAGCAGTTCATACTCGGCTGCAACTTGGGATGCTTCTCCCTCGAGTTCGACAATCAGCAAACCGGCTGCGTCGAGTGGGTATCCAGGATGGACGGCCGCCTCGGCTGCTTGAATGCTGAGATTGTCCATGATTTCCATAGCCCCAGGCAGCAAACCCGAGGCGATGATCTTGGACACCGCGTCGCCGGCTTCCTTGAGCGAGCGATAAGCGCACATCACGGTTCGGTACACTTCGGGTTTTGGAATGAGCCGCAGCGTGATCTCGTAAGCGATCCCAAACAATCCTTCCGATCCAACGAACATTCCAACGTAATCCGGCTCAACACTCTCGAGGCTCTCGCCACCGAGTTGATCGAGGGATCCATCGGGCATAATAATCTTGAGTCCTAGGACGTGGTTGCTCGTCATGCCATATTTCAGACAATGCGCTCCACCGCTATTGAAGGCTACGTTGCCCCCGATGGTGCAGACGGTTTGACTCGATGGGTCCGGGGCATACAACAACCCGTAGGGCGATGCTGCTTTGGTCACGTTGAGATTGATGACGCCCGGCTCGACGACGGCGAATCGTTGGATCGGATCCAATCGCAAAATGCGATTCATCCGGTTCATGCTGATCACGATTCCATTTTTTACAGGCAACGATCCTCCGGAAAGGCTCGTACCGTTCCCGCGTGCGACGAATGGCACTCCGTCTTCGTGACAGAAACGGACGGTTTGAATTAGCTCATCGGTTGATTCCGGCAGGACGACGGCCGTTGGTTTTTCGCGAAACGCGGTTAGACCATCGCTTTCGTAAGAAACGAGGCCCGCGTCATGTGTGATGAGCCGCGGGCTTGGATAAATGCTTTTGAGTTTGGATAGGAATGATGATCCCATACGGCTCTATTGATAGACAGTGTTAGCTGCCGCAATGCTTGCACCAGGTTGCACGGATATTTTTTGTGCCGCCAAACAGTTCTCAAGGGCCGCTAGAAAAAGAAGCACGTTTCTGGGATTGGAAGCTTCGCCCATCAGACCGATCCGCCATGTCTTGCCTTTCATGGGTCCGAGCCCAGCACCGATTTCGATTCCGAACTCGTTCAACAATCGACTGCGAACCGCAGCATCATCCACCCCGGTCGGAATGAGGACCGCATTGAGCATCGGTAGACGATTCTCTTCGGCGACGGCAAACTGAATCCCCAACGCTGTTAGTCCTGCTCGGAGCGCCATGTGATTTTTCATATGACGAGCAAATCGGGCTTCGAGCCCTTCCTCGAGAACAATACGAAGAGCTTCATGCAACGCATAGTTCATATTGATCGGGGCGGTGTGGTGATAGACTCGCGACGACTCGGCCCAGTAGTTGCGCACCATACTGATGTCGAGGTACCAGGACTGCACTTTGGTCTTTCTTGCATCGAGTCGTTCCAATGCTCGGGGACTCATTGTCAGCGGCGAAAGGCCCGGAGGGCAACTCAGGCACTTCTGAGTTCCGCTGTAGGCGGCATCCACTCCCCACTCATCGATCTTGACAGGGCGCCCACCCAGCGATGTGACGCAATCCATCACGAGCACTCCACCGGCCGCGTGAACGATGTCAGCGATACCCTCCATCGGCTGACAAGCACCAGTCGATGTTTCGGCATGGATGATGCCGACGACAGCGGGCTTGTGCGTTTTGACCGCATTGGCGATTTCATCCAACGTGAACACCTCGCCGAACGGTCGTTCCATTGCGAACACGGCGCCCCCCGCGCGTTCCGCGACGTCCTTCATGCGACCACCAAACACTCCATTCACCCCTACCACAACTCGGTCGCCTGGGGAAACCAGGTTCGCAATGCATGTCTCCATACCAGCCGAGCCAGTACCGCTGACCGCAATGGTGAGCTGGTTGGTGGTTTGAAAAACTTCGCGGAGCATTCCCTGGACTTCGTTCATGATTTTCAGGAAGTAGGGATCCAAGTGCCCAACGGTTGGCTGTGCTAGGGCGGCGAGTACACGAGGATGAGTATCGCTCGGCCCGGGCCCCATGAGTGTGCGGCGAGGAGCGTTGGCCATAGGAGGAACTCTAACGGACATGGAATCGAACTCCGGCAAGTACGCGGATCAAAGTACAACTAATAGATGGCAGTAGGATAACCCCGTTCGCCTACCTAAAAAAGCCCATTCTCTCGTGGGTCGCACTTGCCGAGTGCGACTTCGTGACTGTTTCCTGGTTCGCACTTGCCGAGTGCGACTCTGTCACCGTCCCGTGGATCGTTTTGCCGAGTGCGACAGCCCGATGGGATATTTTCTGACATTTTTCGCCCAGCCGGCTCACTGTTTTGGACGGTGGTCGGCAAGAAATTTGAGCTGCCGATACATAGTCCGAACGATTGGAGAATCTACGTTTTGTCGCTCGGCGGCTCGCAATGCGTTTCCATAGATGGCTTCCACCTCGATTGGACGTCCAGCCAAAAAATCTAGCCTCATGCTGCTGTCGTATGGGACCATTACGTCGGTATGGTCCATCATATACTGCACAAATTCCGGCTCGATAAAGTGTCCGCAATCGCATGCCGTTTGACGGACTTCGCGAATGATCGCTTCGGCCAAGGCTCTTGATTCAGGATGCTCCATGATTTTGTTGGTGCTGGAATTGAGGATCACCGAAAGTCCGTTAAACGGAATATTCCACATGAGTTTTCGCCAGCGAGCCAGAGTCAACGATTCGGTGGATTGGCATTCGATGCCCGCCGCCGTCATTTCGCTTTGTATCTCGGCAAGGCGTTTCATGTCCGGACCCGGTTCCGAATCATCGAGCCCTCGAAAGGGGCCCATCAAGATCTTTCCATAATCCAGGTGCCGCACATGTCCTGGCCCGATTTTGTTGGAACAAAGGAAGCAACAACCGCCTGCCACCCGGCCTGGTCCGACCACGGCCCGTGTGGCTTGCTCGACGTGCAGCCCATTTTGCAATACGAGCACGATCGAGTCGTCGTGCATCAAAGGGGGCAGGAGTTCCGGTAATCGTTGGTTTTGTGTGCTCTTGAGACCGAGGATAATGCAATCGCATTTGGGCATGTCACGGACGGATGAGTAAACGTTGACATGCGGCAAGTGAAAGTCACCCAATTTGGTTTCCACTTGCAAACCTTGCTGCCGAACAAAGTCGGCATCGGATCTCATCAAGAAATGCACATCGCTTCCAGCTTTGGCGAGCAAGCCTCCATAGAACCCACCCAGGGCGCCTGTCCCCACAATAGCGAATTTGATCATATTAATAAGATTACGACACAAAAAAGGACCCAAGCATGGATGGTAAAAACACCAACCAAAACGATACAAGAATCTTGATGCCCGCGAAAGTCGCCATGTTCAACATGCGGGAAACTGGGGTTTCATTGGACCCCACCGAACCTTGCGTCGGTGTGTGAACGAGCTCGGTGGCTAGACGAGCAAGGCACCCTTGCCCCTCCTCGATCTGCTCCCCACTGAAGGCGGCGAACTTTTGGCGTCCAGCGAATCGATAACAGCAATCGCCGCCGCATGTATCGTCCGTTGATCGGAGTTGCTACCGTCGCACGACGGTTCGGCCCGAAGGTCTCTTGATTAGACCTCGCATTTCCAAAACGCTCAACGTGCTAAGAACTCTCGGCACGGGCAGTTCCGATCGAACGATGATTTGGTCGATATCGGTAGGAACGCTTTCGATGGCTTGAAGCACTGCTTGTTCAATTTCATTGAGCTGCAGCTCGCTTGGGTGGTGAACAACCGTTCCTTGTCCGATATCCGCTTTTTCAACCAGCGGACCAAGGTGTTCGATCACGTCTTCCGCGTCTTGAATCAATATGGCGCCATCCCGGATCAGCATATTACAACCTCGCGACATGCGCGAAGTGGCGGGACCAGGGACGGCAAACAAATCCCTGCCTTGTTCACCCGCGTGCCTGGCTGTGATCAATGAACCGGAGCGATCTGCCGCTTCGACGACGATGACTCCTAAACTTAGTCCGCTAATGATCCTATTTCGTTGTGGAAACACACCCGCTTTGGGTTTTGCGAATGGATGAGTTTCGCTGATAAGAACGCCGTGATTTGCGATCTCATCTGCAAGCTCACGGTGCTCGGGAGGATAGATATCTGTGACGCTGCTTCCCAAAACCGCAATAGTTCGTCCTCCAGCGTCGATCGCTCCCCGGTGGCAGACCGCGTCGATCCCGCGAGCTAACCCACTCACGATGGTAACACCATAGCGAGCAAGTGTTTTCGAGATGCGTTCGCCCATGGTCCGGCCATAGCTCGTACAATGTCGCGTCCCTACCATCGCGATGGACAGTTGGTCTGCCAATGCGAACTGGCCTCGAACGAAAAGCATGATGGGCGGATCTGCAAGCTCAGAGAGCAGTCTTGGAAAAGCTGGATCGCCGGCCAGAATGATTTCCACGCCATGGTCTTTGCAGTGGCTTAGGACTCGATCCCATAAATCGCTTTGCGAGCCATCCCGGATCAGTGTTGAAAGTTTAGGACCAATTCTGGGAACTTGTCCAAGCTGGCTAAGACTCGCGTTGAGAACTTCGCTGGCGGAGCCGAAGTGTTCAATCAAGGCAGCGATTAGTTTGGGTCCGACGCCGCCAACGAGCGCAAGCTTGATGAACGCATCGCGATCATGTTGGGGAACGGAGCGAATGGGAGCAGCCCAAGACCCCGAGTCGCCCAAGTCACTTTCCAGTGGTACTTCGTCTTCGATGATTGATTCATCGAACGCATCGACGGGTGGATCAAGATCGAATAGAAAGCCAGCCTTTAGGCGATCATCCGATTTCGACATGATGTGGAACCAAAACTGTTCGGATGCATCCTAAAGAATGTGAATTTACGATGAGAGTGCACCAATAACGCGGCGCAAGCTAGTCGAGCGCATCCTGGAAAAAACGCCGCTAGCTTGCGCATCGCGTTGGTGTAATAGAACTCCGCCTAATTTCCTGAACGGTTCAACCGCTCGGAACAGTGTAGCGATTGCAACAGGCCTCGTCACGCCGTTTGAGGTCAATCCGACAAATTTCCGAAAGAGGAGTCGCGTCGCGTCGATTTTCCAGCTAAAATCCCCGCGAAATTGCTCGAAACGCAGGCCGCTTTGGCGGGGATCAAGCTCGCCATCGCCTGGGAAGTCTCGAGCATCCCCTCGATCATCGATCTTGTCCGTGCCGGCCACGGCTACGCGGTCTTAACCGCAAGCGGCGTCGCGGCGTCATCGGCCGGTGGCGAAT
>JBEBHM010000759.1:0-4122 GCA_040080875.1 Pirellula sp. | reverse complement strand
TAGTGGCGGTTATTCCATTAAACCGACCGACGGTATGCTGACCATGAAAGGTGATATGGCGGGAGCCGCCACAGTATTAGGAATTATGGGAGCGGCAGCTCAACTCCAGGTTCGACATAATTTGGTAGGCATTTTGGGACTCGCCGAAAACATGATTTCTGGCGATGCGTTTCGACTTGGGGATGTGCTGACCGCTCGCAACGGGACGACGATCGAAATCCACAACACCGACGCCGAAGGCCGTTTGGTACTTGCAGATTGTCTCAACGTAGCGATTGAGTATTCGCCATCGAGGCTGGTTGATTTTGCAACGTTGACCGGCGCGTGCGTCGTGGCATTGGGGAATGACGTTTCTGGGTTGATGACCAACCATGAAACGTGGCAAAACGAGATCAAGCAAGTTGCAGACGAATGCGGTGAATACACTTGGCCATTGCCCATGCACAGCTTTTATTCCGAACAGATCGTTGGAAAAGTTGCCGATATCAAGAACGTGGGTGAAGGACGGTATGGCGGCGCCATCACCGCGGCCAAGTTTCTCGAGGAATTCGTCGAGCAAAAGCCGTGGACTCATATCGATATTGCGGGTCCCGCATTCTTGGACAGCGCCAAGTCTTGGTGCGATGCAGGCGGTACAGGAACCCTGGTCCGAACTTTTGCCGAACTATTCCTTCGATAGACTTTGGCGATAGCCTCGCCAACTTTCGTCGCAAGTCTTTAATTGGCTTTGTGTTGAGCCTGAGGCGCTAGCCGAGTTTTATGATCGATCGGCGAGCGCCTCTGGCTCAATAAAGCGAATGATTTGTGATCTTGGAAAGCGGGAAGATCTCCGAAAACCAATAATCTCAAATACCGAGATGAACTCGGTGGAGATCAGCGAGACACAGTCATTTCTTTTTCTTCTTTGCGCGTCGCTGCGGCGTCGGTGGTGGACGTTTGCCACTCACGTTCTCATTCGTTGCGGGTGCTGGTGCTTGCTTCTTGCCGAAAAAGCCTTCCCAGAGATCCGCAAAATTCTCGGGTGGTTTCGTGGCTTTGAGCTTCGGCCTATCTTCGTTGCTCGGCGTGGTCGATCGCATCGGCTGCGTTCCCCCTCCTCCTTTGGACAAGGCGCTCAAAATGTCGGTGGCAGTACTATCAGGAAGATCAACGAGCGATGCCTTAGGTGTGAACCGCTTGATCAAGAATCGTTCCACCAACGACCAAGTCGACGACGTAATGAAATAGATGCAAAGTCCTGCAGGTACCCTGAAGAACAAGACACCCATCATGACGGTCATCATCATCATCATCTGCTGCGCGATGCGAGTTTGCTCGTCCGTTGCCTTGGGCATCAGCACCTTTTGTTGGATGATGAACAAGGTGATGGTGACGAGCGGCAAGATGTTTAAATACGGTCCGAACCAACCGCTGCCTCGTCCCGCAATGAAGTCTGGCATCCAGGATTGCCAATCCATAAACATATCCGGTCCCGCTAAATTGGAGCACCAATCCCAGCCTGGCACGAGCGATTGTTGTCGCAAGCCCACGTCGACAGAGACGCAGCGATATAGTCCGATCACGATCGGCAACTGGATCATGGCGGGCAAGCAACCGGCAAATTGATTGATGCCAGCTTTCTTCATCAGCATTTGCTGTGCGGCCATCATTTTGCGAGGATCGTCCTTTAGGCTTTCCTTGAGCTTGGCCATATGCGGCTGTACCGATTGCATCTTCTGCGCGTTGAGGGCCATCTTGCGGCTGACCGGAAACATGAGCGAGCGTACGAGGACGGTCAGCATCATGATGGCGATACCAAAATTGCCCGTGACCCAGAAAAACAAGTGCAAAACCCATCCCAGCCGCTTGGCAAAAAAACCAAATATATGCCAACCATAATCCAGAGCTTCGTCGAGTTTGTAAGCGGTCAACAAAGCCGGATCTTTGGGGCCGGCAAAGATTTGATAGTCCAGCTTCCACTCCCCCTTGGGCGGAATGATCTTGGACGACGTTTCAAACCAGAATCCTACGTTGGCCGCCTGTTGCTTGGAGGCTGGCAGAGCGTTGGGATCAGCATATACCGAGTTAAGTACAATGGCTTTGGCTCGAGCCAGGTTCTTCATCGCCTCGGGAGTATCGGGCGAGGGCAACATGGCCGCAGTAAAGGTTTGCGTGTCCAAGCCTATGTAATTCACACTCCGCTTGGCGAGCGTGTCCGCTGGGCCAAAGAGAGGCATGTCCGGATCCGATGGAAAGCTGATCGCGTGCGAAACGGCGGTTCGCGTTGTGAACAGCGTGTGACTCGCGAATCCATCGCTCACGATCAAGTCGCGAGCGCCCGCAGCACTAAAAAAGAACGGCGAGATCTTGGTCGGATACCACCATCCCTCAAGCGATACGCCGTTCAGTCCATCTTGTCGGATGGCCACACTATGTGCTTCATCATCCAGATTGCGAACAATGGTCGTTAATTCCAAGTGATGTTCGCGGGGCAACGGTTTGGAACTGTCTTTTGTAGTCGTTTGATACAACCGATATTGCTTCACCAGTTCCAAATTCGCCTTGGCACCAGCCAATCGAAGATACTCTCGCAACGGAATCGAATATTCGACCCCCATGCCGTTCGCCACATCCAGTGGCTTGACCGACCAAGTCCCTTTGATGGTTCTTTCCAGACCCAGAATCGATCTCTCACCTTCCACGATGGAAATCTGGTCGATGGCAGCCAGCGTCGTAGCGCAGGACCCTGCTGGGTCGTTGCCTTTGACTTGCTCTGCCAAGAAATCATCTTCTGCTCGAAGCACATCGAGCGGTCGTTCGGAAAGCGTGCAGGTAAATGTCAGCTTGTTCTTCGGTGCATCATCTAGTTTCTTAGGTGCAGCCGGTGCATCATCGAGTTCTTCGTTTGATTTGATTTCAGCTTGTGCATTCGGATGATTCTCGCCAGCTTGCAGAGACGGCGCAACGCTGGAGGCTCGCTCGATGGTCAATTCGATGGTGCGGCCCGCTGGCTGATTGCTCAGCCTCTTGTCCAATTTATGGAGCGTTGGAAAACCGGAGAGTTCGTCCCAACCGACGATCTTGTCGCCAGGCTGCAAGCCCGGTTGTCCAGGCTGTTCCGCGCAGACTGCGTTGGCCGCAGGCGAGCCCTTGGGGACCGCACCGATCACCAGCGTCGACTGAGACTCCTCCAGCGCGAGGTATCCAAGGTATCCCTCTCGTTCTTTAGTTCTAAGAGATCGGTAGTCCAACTTGTTCGGGACAGTTTGCTGTACCAATTCGATCCGTTCGATCGTCGCCCCTTGATTGTCGAGGGTCACCGCAAAGGGATACTTGTCGTTGGGATCCATGCTTCCCAAGGTGTATCGGCTGCGCGGTGGGGCCTCCGGCATAACAAACGTCGGATCCTCCTTGGCAATCCGTTCCGCGTTGGCTTTGGCCTCTTCCAAGCGTGATTTTTTGATGCGCTCAGCTTGCTCCGCTTTCTTTTCCTGTTCAATGCGGGCAATCTCTTGGTTTCTTTGCATGCTGCTGAAAACCAAATACATGGAGACGCAAATCAGCAACCACGCTAATAATTTCTTATCCACTAATCAATCGCTCGCCAAGGGAAGAGTCTTGCCACCAAGTACCTAACGGAGCAAGGCATTCAGAATGGGCAAGACCTAACGTTCCGGATTTCACAATAAGTCCAGAATTGTCAGCATCTTAGGACATTTTGGCTAGTGCAATTGTGGTCTAGAAAAGCTCTTTGATTTCCCGAAACCCAATATCCACCAAGGGAAATGGCCGACCCGCAGGACCAGGCAAATGGCTATCAATGTCGAGGCCAAGGGAGTGAAAAATGGTGGCCACGACTTCGGGTGGTTCGGTTGGGCGATCCACCGGGACTGCACCGATAGGGTCACTTGCCCCCACGACTCGCCCGCCTTGAACACCCCCACCGGCAAAACAAACCGAAAAGCACTGAGGCCAATGATCCCGTCCCCCTGCGGGATTGACTTTGGGAGTTCGTCCAAATTCAGCCAAATTGCATACGAGCGTATCCTCGAGCATTCCACGTTGAAACAGATCCTCAATCAGCGCTGAATATCCTTGATCGTACATCGGAGCAACCACATTCTTCATCCCCTCGATCGATGT
>JBEBHM010000758.1:0-4127 GCA_040080875.1 Pirellula sp. | reverse complement strand
ACTAAAAACCAGTTGATCGCGAGGCTGCACACTATTTTAAGGTCAACTAGTAATTGGTGTAAGCTGTTTCCGCGTGATCGGACAAATCCAGCCCCATCTTTTCTCCGTCTTCGCTGATCCTTAGGCCAATCGTGTAGTCAATGATCTTGAGCAATACGAAAGACACAAGCCCCGAGTAGACCAGGGTGAACAGAACTGCTTTGGCTTGAAGGAAAACTTGATAAGAGTTTCCTTCGATCAGTCCTCCCTTCATTTCGAATCCATAGCCTTTGATTGCAAAGATCCCGGTCGCCAAGGCTCCCCAGATTCCAGCCATTCCGTGCACTCCAAATACATCTAAAGAGTCATCGTACTTGAACGCCGGCTTTACAAACGCAACGAAAATGTAGCTCACGACGGTCGCGCCAGCACCGATGGCAAGCGACGAACCGACATCGACGAACCCTGCAGCGGGGGTGATGGCCACAAGTCCGGCGACGACGCCCGTAATCATGCCGAGGACGGTCGGTTTACCGCTTCGAAGCAAATCCAGAATCGCCCAGGTCACACCTGCAGTTGCCGCAGCCATGTGAGTTGTGACAAACGCGCGAACAGCCTGATCACCTGCATAAAGACCACTGCCCCCATTAAATCCAAACCATCCGAACCACAAGAGTCCGGCTCCCAGTACTGCAAATGGAAGATTGTGAGGTGCCGTCATTTGAGCCGGAAACCCGCGTCGAGGTCCAACGACTAAACAGCATACCAATGCAGCAATCCCCGCATTGATATGAACCACGGTACCGCCAGCAAAGTCGAGGGCACCAACCGAAACGGCATCCTTGTTAAAAGATCCCAGTCCAAACATTCCCTCTGGGCCATACCAAACCCAATGCGCAACCGGGCAATAAACGATCAACGACCAAAGAGGCAGAAATACCATAAACGCGGCAAACTTCATGCGCTCTGCAAACGCACCTACGATCAGGGCCGGTGTGATGATGGCAAACATCATTTGAAATGCCATGAAGGTCTGTTCACTAATCTGTGTATTGTATGTTGCAACGGGTTGCCAGACATCGGTGAACGAAATGTCCTTGAGCATGAAGTGAGTCATTGGATCCCCGGCAAAGCCACCTCCAATTTCAGTGCCAGAAAATGCCAAGCTAAATCCAACAACGACCCACAAAATGCTCACGACGCATACACAAAGAAAGCATTGCATTAAGACGCTTAAGATGTTCTTGCGGCCAACCAGTCCTCCGTAAAAAAATGCCAAGCCTGGGGTCATCAAAAGCACCAACGCGCAACACATCAGCATCCAAGCTTGGTCACCATTGGTCCCAGGGGCCACCACAACCGGTCCCGGCGGGGGGGCCGCATTTCGATCCACCGCAGACTCAACCGTTGCTTGCTCGGTGGTCCCAGTCGCCGCCTCTTGTGCGACGAGTCCACTACACAATGCCGCAAGCATAAAAATCGTACACAATGCCGTCCGAATCATTCTCTAACTCCGCCTCGAAGTTTTTCTCTCAACTGGTACCTGTGATTTGCAAGCCCCGAGTGCGGAGAGATTGCGCACTAAGTTCCAAACGACAGCGATAGCAAACCCCAGGCCAAACTCGCTGCGAACATAGTTCTTTCGCGATTTGTCCAATGAATCACAATAATATTTTCCTTAAAAAACTATTCAGGTCCGTACATAACTGAGATCCGTCGAATACAAGGTTTCTGCATGCTTCAAGAACGCGCAAGAACTCAAAAGTAGCCCTGATTTTAAGCGTGTTTGGCTTTTATGGGCTTTCATGGCACATTAAACTATGGCAAGGACGCATTTCGCATCAATGCTCGCAATACCAAGACTTTCGACGAGCAAAACGGATTGAGTGCTCCCAACGATTGACCACTTTTGGGAATCCCAACTTTCGAAGTTAACGTTGTCGAAGGTGCACGGACGGAGAAGAATGGGGGTGGACCTCCGCTACGTTGGTTGTATACACCGTAGATTAGAAGTCGCGCCCTGATGAATGAACCGACTCTCAATGCGATTCCAACGAACGATCGAGTGATTCCCAATGCAATTTCATTTTCGACCATCCCTTGCCCTTTGTGTTCTCTTTGGCGCGAGCTCGCTTTTTCTCAACCGTGAGTGCATCAACGCAAACGACAAAATTGCCATCGCAAACTCTGGGTTGGACATCGGTTCGAAGCTGGAATCGTTCCGACTCACGGATCACCTTGGTAAAGAGTGGACGCTCGACGAGTTTCGCCAAAATCAAGCGGTGGTCATTGCATTCGTTGGCACCCAATGTCCACTTGCCAAATTGTATTCCGCGAAGCTTGTCGACTTAGAAAAAAAGTATCGCCAGAAAAAGGTGGCCTTCATCGCCGTTGACGCTAACGTCCAAGATAGTCTTGCAGAGATGACCGCCCACGCAAAGAAGTTTGGGTTCGAATTCGCGTTCCTCAAGGATCCTGCCCAATCGCTGGCGGATCGGCTTGGCGTGACTCGCACTCCCGAGGTATGCGTTCTGGATAGCGAGTTTCGAATCCAGTATCGCGGACGCATCGACGACCAATACGGAATTGGATACACGCGCGAGGCTGCAACACAGTCGGAACTGGTTGCGGCCCTCGACGCCGTCCTTGGATCGCGTGATATACCGACTCCAACGACGGTCGCGTCAGGTTGCTTGATTGGACGAGGACCTAGAGAGATCGGCAAAAATAGCGATGCAGACCAAAAAGCCGATGGTGCGCAAGTGACGTATGCGGAACACGTCAGTCATATCCTCCAAGCCCGATGCGTCAGTTGCCATCGACCTGGCGAGATCGGCCCAATGGATTTGAGCAATTATGACGAAGCGTCTGCATGGGCGGACATGATTGCGGAAGTGGTCGATGATCGACGTATGCCCCCTTGGCACGCTAGTCCAGAGCATGGCACATTTTCTAACGATCGGCGAATGAAAACCGACGAAATCAACACGATCAAGAAATGGGTGCGATCCGGCGCACCGCGCGGTGACGCGAGCAAAGAGCCCAAACCGATGCAATTCACCGAGGGATGGCAACTGCCTCGCTCGCCAGATCTGGTCGTAGCCATGCGAAATGTACCGTTCGAGATTCCCGCGACGGGCGATGTTCGCTATCAATACTTCGTGGCGGATCCGAAACTCGACGAGGACACCTGGGTCAACGGAATGGAGATCATTCCGGGCAATCGGTCTGTCGTGCATCACATCTTGGTCTTTATCCGACAAAAGGGTTCAAATCAGCGAAATCTCGATGGCGAACGAGGCTTCTTGGTAGGCTACGTTCCTGGAACTCGCGTGGCGATGATGCCTGGCGGTATGGCCAAACGCATACCGGCGGGCAGCGAACTGGTATTTCAGATTCACTACACGCCGAACGGAACGGCCCAATCGGATTTGAGCAAGGTCGGATTTTTGATTGCGGATCCAAAGACCATTACACACGAAATCCAGACGACCAGCGCCGTGCAAACGTTTTTGCGAATCCCTCCACGCGAAGCAAACTACAAGACGTCCGCTCTGTTGCCTGAGCAGTTGCCTGATTGCGAGCTACTCTCCATGAGTCCACACATGCATGTGCGAGGCAAGTCGTTTAAATACACGGCGATGTATCCGGATGGAAGCAAAGAGGTTTTGATGGACGTACCCAAGTACGATTTCAATTGGCAAACCGAGTATCGATTGAGTGAAAGAAAAAAGCTCCCCAAGGGAACTCGCATTCTGTGCGATGCCGTGTTTGACAATTCTGCAGAAAACTTAAACAATCCTGATCCGAATGCGCAGGTCACTTGGGGTGACCAAACCTACGAGGAGATGATGATCGGATACTTTCATATCTCGGTTCCAGTGGATGCCAAATTAGGTCGCGCACCCGAGATGCAGAAAACGGCAGCCCAACGGCCCAGTCCGTCACAGATTTTCGAAGCGCTCGATACCGATCGCGACGACAAACTTTTGAAGAATGACATCCCCAAGCAACTCATCCCCATGTTTGACCGTCTCGACAAAAACAAAGATGGCGTGCTCGAACGGTCGGAGTTACCAAAGTAATTAGTAATTAGGAATTAGGAATTAGGAATTAGGAATTAGGAATTAGGAATTAACTAATACTAC
>JBEBHM010000757.1:0-4143 GCA_040080875.1 Pirellula sp. | reverse complement strand
CAGGTCGGTGTTCTGCAATAGGTGTTCGAGTCCGATCTTGCCGACTGGCGGATCGATTTGCCACGGAATGAGCACCGTACGATGCGATTGCTTTTCCATGACTTCACGAATGTAAGGTTCTTCGTGCAGTTGGCGTTCCTGCAGAAGTGGATCGTGAATTGTCAGAGGTGACAAGCATTGATTGATGACCCAAGCGTATGGCTCGATTTCGGCTCGACGTAGGTCGCGTTGCAACGACGCCGCTTCGTGCACGGGAGTTGCTTCTGGAAGAGTGACAATTAAGACGCGAGTATAGTCCGGGTCACGTAGCCTTGGTAAAAGCTGTTCCACGGCTTCGGGCATTTGATTTGATTGGCGGGTGACTTCACGGTGGTAAGCCAAGGCTGAATCGAGAAGCAATACTGTGTGTCCCGTGGGTGCCGTATCGAGCACCACAAATCCATCGCTCCCCTGAGCGACCGCATCTGCAAACGCCCGAAAGACGGCAATCTCTTCTGTACAAGGCGATCGCAAGTCTTCTGCAAGCAGCGATTTGCCTTGTTCATCAAGTCCGCCACCCGCGTTGCTCATGACTTCCGCCGAGTACTTGGCGGTTTCGGCAATTGGATCGATGCGACTGACGGATAGATTTGCCAACGTTTCACCTGCGACTGCGGCTGCGATGTGGGCTGCAGGATCCGTCGTAGACAGATGGACTGTGAAGCCTCTCTCGGCCAATGCAACGGCAACTGCTGCAGCAACCGTTGTCTTGCCAACACCTCCCTTGCCCATTGCAAGGATCACACCATGCTTCTTCTCGGCCAAATCTTCAATTAGTTCTCCGAGAAGAGGTGGTAGCGTCAACAACTTTGGCTCGATTGCTTCCGGAGAAGCGACTGAGTCTTCAGCCGTCGACGAAGTTGTGGCCGGTATACCGAGGCTTCGAAGTGCTTCGATACCAAGAACTCCACCTCCACTCAATGGAATGATCGTTCTTGGCAAATCCTTGAGCTCACTAGGAGTTGTCTCCATGGCCGTTTCACCGCGCTTTTGCATGGCCAACGCATACGGATCAGTCAGATCAGTTGCTTGAAAGACGCCATTCACAACAAGATGCTGATTCTTTACGCCAAGGCCCGCTAACTCGTTACTGGTTCGAGCCGCTTCACGCAGCGCCGTTCCTTCGGCGCGAGCAACTAGAACAAGCGTCGTTACCTTGGGATCGCCGAGTGCTTTGACCGTATCTTGATATAACTTTTGCTGTGCTTGCAGGCCGGCGAGAGGTCCAAGGCAAGACGTTCCCGTCGTGTTCTTTTCCATGAAGCCCGCCCAAGCTGACGGCAAGGTCAATAATCGCAAGGTGTGACCTGTTGGCGCTGTATCGAATATCACATGGTCAAACTCACTCGTGGCGGATGCATCTCCCAAAAGCCTTGAAAACTCATCGAACGCGGCAATCTCTAAAGTGCACGAACCGGAGAACTGTTCCTCCATGCTTGCAACCGCAGCAGCAGGTAACTGGCCGCGATAAGGACCTACCATTCGCTCGCGATACTCTGCGGCGGACTTCTCTGGATCGAGGTTCATCGCTGAAAGTCCGGGGACAGATGGAACGACCGTTGGGTGATGCCCAAGTGAAGTGCCGAGAACTTCATCGAGATTGGATGCTGGGTCAGTCGACACAAGCAGAACTTTCTTTCCAGCATCTGCAAGTCGAACGGCAGCGGCGCATGCCACCGACGTTTTGCCAACTCCACCTTTGCCCGTGAAGAAAAGGTTGCGAGTTGTTTGTTCTAAGAATTTCATGAGATGACCTTGGATTTTGGAAACGGATGAAATCGTGGATTTAGCAACAGCCTGTTGATCCACAGCATCCGCCGGACTTTGCACCAGGTAGTAATTGTTTCGCAGCCGCAGCGTTGATCCAACTGGCCATTACTTCTCGCGATGGGTATTCTTTGCGGCTAACGATTTTGCCGTTGATTAAAATCAGTGGCAGACAATCTGTTCCTTCGCTTCCTAGAAGTTGGTGAACCTCTTTGTTTTCAATGAATGCCATTGGCTGCTGAGCCAAGTTATAGCGTTCCACTCGATTCCCCTGCGACTTGAGCCAATCAAGGTCCGCTGCAAACTGTGGCAATACAGGATCCACTTGGGGACCACATACTCCGGTTGAGCAGCACATTGGCTTGTCGTAGACCTGAACGTTTTTCATAGGTACTTCCTTTACCACGGGTTTGGAGTCGAAATTGTCTGAATGTTTGATTGCATGCACACGAACGCTCGCGGCAAAGGCGTTTGCATCGAATGACTTCATTACGGCGGCGAGACCATCGTGTAATGCTGAGGTGGATGTGGAATCGAGACTGGCGCCACAGCATCCGCTACTACTTGCATTTGCATAAGCGTTAAGATCCGCACCCGTGTCGGTGACGACAACAGACTCGAAGCCCGCATCTAAAAGCTCATCTCGGTACTCGTTAATGAGAATTGCGCCAGAAATGCAGCCGACATAAGCCTCAACGCTTTCTTTCACGTTCGCAGGCAGAGGCTGTTTGAGTGCAATATCACTGATCGCAACGCGACCACCTGGTTTAAGAACGCGCAGTATTTCGCGAAAGACGGCTGATTTGTCTGGAACTAGGTTAATGACGCAGTTGCTAATGATGCAGTCGACGGAGTTATCCTCGATTGGCAAGCAATCGATGGTGGATTGGTGCAACTCGACGTTCATCAATCCGAGTTTTGCAACACCTGCCCGAGCGCGATCGAGCATTTCGCTGGTCATGTCGATACCAATCACCTTGCCCTTTGGACCAACTTTTTGAGCCGCGAGGAAAACATCCATTCCACCTCCACAGCCTAGATCGACCACGACCTCACCGGGCGAAACACTCGCGAGTGCTAGCGGATTGCCACAGGACAGCCCCATATTGGCTTGCTCGGGTAGTGAGGCTAGTTCATCTTGTGAATATCCGAACGCAGCAGCAACAGACCGCACGGCTTTGGAATCATTCGATAGGCTGCTCTTCGCAACGTCCGCATACTGCTCTCGAACATCGTCGATTACTGTCCGTTGATTCATGGTCATCTCTTTCTTATCGGCAATCGTCGAAAAACGATTAATTTGGGTAAAAAAATGGTAAGGCTACAAATCCGCGACGAGCCGCTTTAGTTGCTTCAACATCTTTTGATTGATGCAGTAGCAAATACGGGGCCCATCGATCTCTCCTTGAACTAAACCCGACTCTTTGAGGATCTTCAGGTGTTGCGAAACAGTTGATTGGGCCAAAGGCATCTGATCGACAATCTCACCGCACACACAAGATGTGCGACTGAGTAAAAGTTGCACGATCCGCACACGTGCCGGATGGGCGATTGCCCATGTCAGCTTGGCTAGTTGCTCAGCGGATGCGTCTTGAGGCAGCGCTAAAGTGACTTCTTCGCCACAGCATTTTGTTTTGCTTTTTGAAGGTCGTTTGTCCATGGGTAGGAAATCAGCGCTGACTGGAACACGAAAGGAAGAGCTATTTATTTCTTATCGTCGATCAACGATATGCTTCGGACCGAGTTACGTCAAGTAGACAATCGTCGCAAATTATCCCAAGTCAGCAATTGACCAAACGTGTCATCGCCATCGAGAAACTCTCGACAAAGGAGTAAAAACCATGTCGAAGAAACCAAAGGAAATCGACTTTCGCAGGGAAGCCGAAGATCAACTCAACGCTATTAGGTCTCGAATTGGACAGGAAGTTCCACTCAGCAATCGCTACGTCCGAGGCCAGCGGGCAATTCTTGTCTCTGTCGACGGTGAAACCGCGACGCTTCAATTTCCCAACGGCGCGACGCTTGCCAATGTTCCGCTCCGGGATTTGGTCGATGACAGCGGTTACTGGAAACCTTAATCGTCTAATAATTTCGATTTCATTTCCGCGTTGACCTAAGTTGTCACATGCCCAGCTGATAATGATCGTGTTGGGACGCGGCAGACCAACGATTCCGCACTGCCGTAGCAATTGAACTCAAGGAAGAATCAAAATGCTAGTTCTAAGTCGTAAAGTTGGTGATAAGTTGGTTATCGATGGCAACATCACTATCGAAGTGGTAAAGATCCAAGGCAACCGAATCTCCATCGGCATCGTCGCCCCGTCCGATGTCAAGATC
>JBEBHM010000108.1:0-15564 GCA_040080875.1 Pirellula sp. | reverse complement strand
GTTGACACCGTCGATCACAATGTCGGGTATTGGCAAGCCTGCGATTTGTTCGAACATTTTCCCGAATTGGCCTTGTGGGCTTTTGCCCCCATTGGCAAATCGATTGTCGTGGATGTAAATCGCTTCTGGATACGGATCGTATTCGGTGTCATTGAACTTGCGCTGCGTAGTTAGGAAGCTGACGATTGCGCAGTTGGTGGTACTGTTGCCATGGATATCATTGTCAAAGATCTCCACTTGATCGTTTGCCATGATCATCAGTCCGGTTCCTGGGGGCACGCTTGCGACCATAGCGCCGGCAGTTGCAAAATTCGGGTGGTTATTGTCAATGAGTCGATTCTTGTGGACGCGGCATTGCGAGCCGTTCTTCAGCTTCAGGCCTGGAAGCGAAAATACGAGTATGCCCCCCGTGTTGTTGGTGGCATCGTTTTCGTAGACGTCAGCCCCAATCGTGTTTTCAATTTCGATTCCAGCCACGTTTCGTTCGGCTTTGTTGTAACGGACGATTGCTCGCTCGGTCTGGCCAACATAAATTCCTGCGTCCGAAGCGCACTCGGCGACACAATGTTCGATCAAAACGTCGTAACACAGAACCGGATAGATTCCATAAGCGCCGTTCTGGTCGCTAGGCCCTCGCGTCCAATTGGTTTTGACGCGGCGAATCGAGACTCGCTTCGAATCTTCCACCTTGATCGCGTCTCCGGGTGCGTTCTGAATGCAAAGATCGGCGATCACGAAGTTGTTGCCTTTGATTTTCAGGCCTTCACCCCCTGCACCGGAACGCTGACCGGTGAAATTGAGGATCGATTTGTTCATGCCCTTACCCCGAATCGTAATGTCGGCGATGCCGTTGAGAGACAGCGTACCCCTGAACTCAAAAGTGCCCTCCGCGAATTCAATCGTGTCGCCAGGCTCTGCCAGGATCAAGGCCTCTTGAGCTTCTTTCTCGGCGTTATCACCGGGCCGGATCGTTACGACTTGCGTATCGTTGGCTGATTCGGATGTCTTTGCGACCTGGGAAGCCGAATCACTTTTTTGCGATGTCGTTGCGTTAGGATGCGATTTCGAGCAACCACTGAAGCACAAAATCGAACTCAAGAGAGCGAAGTAGGAAATTGCATTCATAACGTGTCTGCTTTCAATATCTTAAAATGACTCGATGTCGTCTCGTTCAGTTTCCAGTGCTTCAACCGCGCAAGGCATGGTAGAAGAGTTTGGGCAGTCGGGTAAATGTAGGCATTTCGTAAAGTTGCAGCAGGGACCAAGCGATTTGGTCGGCGGTGCAGTTGGTCGGAAACCAAGCTGGTTTGGGGAAACTGATCAACGGTCCCCAGAGCACGGCTTTGTCAATTTCACTGATGCAATAAGTATTGTGGACATGTCCGATTCCGCTGATCGGGTTGTCAATTGTCGCACCAGGATAGCCTCCCCATGGTGGCGTCATCAAGCCATAGGAGACTCCTGACCATTGATTGACGCAAACTGTTCCGTAACGCAGTTTCAAGAGCGCACGGTCAATCGCCTGCGTATTGCGGCGATGAAAATCTGCGGGAATCGTAAAGGATACGCACAGAGTACCAAATAGGTGATGGTTGACAAAATCGACAGCAGAATCAAGGAACGCATTTGGATCGCCTTGTTCCATTTGAGTTTCAGCACAAACGCAGACGAATGATTCTTCTTCGAACAAATGGGGTGACTCCTCGCGCTTGGCGTCTCGAATAAGTGTCCATGGCAACGAGCCGTCCTTCGCTTCGGGGCTGGACCCGCTCGTCGCGCGAGTGAATCGCTCGTGAGCCCCTGGATAATAAGCGAATCGCGGTGGAGTCTTGCTGAAATAGAAATCGACCAAGTTCAGAAACTGCTCGCGTTGTGGCCATTTGCGCGAAGTCACAATCACCTTGGTGGACAAGCAATTGAACGAAGCGTTGTTGGTAATAGACGCGACAAGGTGCTGTGCTTGACTCCGAAGCTGCTTGTTCGTGTAACGTCCGGGAACGATGACCCATGGAGTTACATTACCAAGTTCGCTTGTGACAGGCTTGGTAACTAGTGGGCGATTGTCCCGTAGCCGAGCAGCACGGTCCTTGGGGTCTCGTCCCCACACAATAGCTTGGTGTGTTATATGCGAACCCGTTAAGTGCAAGTTGTCGATTGACGGGTTGTTGACGATCGCTTCACCGACGTCGGCACCGCCACAAACGATCCGCAACAGTTTTGTGCGGATGAGGGACCTAAATGCTTCCTTGAAAAATGGCTCGAGATATTCGTTGACTGGATTGAGCTTTAACAGGACCGCCTGGCGATCATGAAAAATTTTGTAGAGCATGTCGGAAGCTGGAATCGAACTAACGTTGCCGGCGCCTAGCACACCCGCAATCTTGCCAGACGAATTTGTATTTGGCTTCCATGTTTCCGTGAAAAGTTGGTCCTTGTCTGAATCGATTCGACGCCAAACTTCCGCTTTGAGACCAATAAATGTCAAGCGATCAAACAGACTGTTGACTGGCAAAACGGAAACACAAAGTCCTCCCAGAGTGTTTGAACGGGGCTTGTCCGGCAGCTTCGGCATTCCTTGCTGATCTGAATCGAGAAGAACTTCGGAAAGTACTCGCAAATACCTTAAAACAGCCGTCGGTCCGGCGAGAATCTCTTCGGCAGCGACTGGGTGATCAAAAGAGATTCGTTTCGCTACGCAAGCGGCCCGAACCCAACGGTTCGAAACGCTGAACACTCCTCGGCTGCACTCATCGGCCAGTTCCCAAAGGCTTGAAAGCGAAGCCCCAGCCAGCCACTGCGCCCCTTCGCTAAGGTCTCGTATTGCTGAATCGCAAGGTTGAAAAACAAAGGTGTCAGAAGTCATTATTTGCTAAATGGTGGACTCGAGGATTTCCACGCGGGCGCAGATTTGATTCAAGTTTCAGCCGTCGGGCAGTTGACTCGACCCATGCTTCATTGCCGACGGACTGACACGCTTGACGCTTCATCGCACTGCACGGATCAGTTCTAGCATTGCCACGTCCAGGGCGTGGTAAATGCCATTCGCGTCATCAGCTCGCTTTGGTCTAGGCATTCCAACATCCTATCACTCCACGATTTGCTAAACAATGACTTCTGACACCTGTCAGCTTTTGGGGCCGTCGCCGACTAGCTTGATCCCCAATTCCCTTAGCTGCTTGGGCGAGACGACCGATGGTGCACCCATCATGAGGTCTTCGGCTTTTTGATTCATCGGAAACAAGATCACTTCGCGAATGTTGGGTTCGTCCGCCAACAACATGACGATACGATCGACCCCTGGTGCGGAACCCCCGTGCGGCGGCGCTCCAAACTTGAAGGCATTGATCATCCCGCGGAATTGCTCGTCGACGACACTTTGTTCGTAACCAGCGATCTCAAACGCCTTGTACATGATCTCTGGCTTGTGATTACGAATCGCTCCCGACGATAACTCAATCCCATTGCATACGATGTCGTATTGATAAGCCAAAATGTCCAGCGGGTTTTGGTTGACCAATGCGTCCATCTCACCTTGCGGCATGGAAAACGGATTGTGACTAAAGTTGACCTTCTGCTCCACTTCGTCCCACTCGTACATGGGGAAATCAACGATCCAACAAAACTTGAAGGCGTTCTTTTCGATGAGATCAAGCTCTTGGGCCACGCGCGTTCGGGCCAGACCCGCTAGCTTGGCTGCGTTGTTGGCTTTGTCGCATGCAAAGAAGACTCCGTCGTCCGGTAAGAGCCCCATCTGCCTGACAATCTGACTCACGCGTTCCGGCCCAAGATTTTTTGCGACTCCTCCGCCTCCCTCACCTCCCTTGAAATTAATGTAGGCTAGCCCACCGAATCCTTCATCCTTTGCCCACTGGTTGGTTCCATCAAAAAAGCTTCGAGCGCGAACACCGGCACCAGGTGCTGGGATGGCTCGGACGACCGCTCCCTCGTCGATCATCTTGGCAAAGACGCCAAATCCACCTCCGCGAAAGATCTCGGTCACGTCTGCGATAACTATCGGATTGCGCAAATCCGGTTTGTCGCTCCCGTACTTGAGCATCGACTCTTTATATGCGATGCGTGGAAATGGAGGCGGAGTAACCGAACGCTCGCCCGCAAACTCGTCGAAGACTCCGTGCAACACCGGTTCGATGGCGGCGAATACATCTTCTTGAGTCACAAAACTCATTTCGAAGTCCAACTGATAAAACTCGCCCGGCGAGCGGTCTGCTCTGGCATCTTCGTCCCGAAAGCAAGGCGCTATCTGGAAGTAGCGATCAAATCCAGCCACCATCAATAGTTGCTTGAACATTTGTGGGGCTTGTGGCAACGCGTAGAATTTACCGTGATGAATTCTCGATGGTACCAAAAAGTCTCGAGCTCCCTCAGGACTCGACGCTGTCAAGATCGGCGTTTGAAACTCGGTGAACCCTTGTTCGATCATGCGTTGGCGTAAACTGGCGATGACTTTGCTGCGAAGCACAATGTTGGCGTGAAGTTTTTCTCGACGCAGATCTAAGAATCGATTGCGTAGCCGGATCTCTTCCGGGTATTCGGCATTGCCAAAAACCGGTAACGGCAGGTCGGCAGCCTCTGATAGCAATTCGATCGAAGTGGCCCGTACCTCGATTTCGCCCGTCGGCAAGTTGGAATTGATGGCGTCCACCGCTCGTGCGGTCACCCGCCCGTCGATTCGTACGACCGACTCACTCCGCACCGATTCAGCCAACGGGAAGGCTGCGCTGTCATGCTCCACCACGATCTGGGAAATACCGTAATGATCTCGCAAATCGATGAACAGCAAATTGCCAAAGTCTCTCTTTCGATATACCCAACCAGAGAGCCGAACCGTTTGCCCAACGTCTTCCTTGCGAAGCTCCGAGCAATGATGTGTACGATATGCGTGCATTAAATTAACAAATACAAAAAGGCGGACGATCGTGTTCTAAATGCTGCTAGTGCTCTGTCCAACTTAGATTTTTGGGTAGTGGACCTTGTTAAAGGTCCTGTGGTTCAAGGATCTTTAACAAGATCCACAACGAGCCAACCCCAGTTTTTAATCTGGTCAGAGCACAAGCAACTTATCGACTAGGGCACTGTTTCTCAACCCCAACAGCCGTATGATTGACCAGCGGTGCACTAAGGGCCCTGATCGGCGGTGTTTTCTGTTACGTTTTTTGTCTCGTCTTTTTCCCAGAAGTCATAATCAAGGCGCAAATTGATGATTCTTTTGATCGATAACTACGATTCCTTTACGTACAACATTGTGCAGCGGCTCGGCGAGATCGATGCTTCCTTGGATGTCAGAACGTATCGAAACGACGAGCTAACGATCGACGAAATCCGCGAGATGCAACCTGAAAGGATCATTTTGTCGCCTGGTCCTTGTACACCGAACGAGGCGGGGATCTGTGTACCGTTGATCGAGCAAATGCACAAAGAAGTCCCGATATTAGGCGTATGTCTGGGGCATCAGTCGATTGGCCAGGCTTTTGGGGGGCGAATTGTGCGGGCACCCGAATTGATGCATGGAAAGACCGATAGAATTCATCATGACGATCGGGGGATGTTTTCGGACATCGAAGACCCATTTGTAGCAACTCGATACCATTCGCTTGTGATCGAGCCCGAAAGTTTGCCGAAATGTCTAGAGGTTTCGGCTTGGGTGCGTGATGGAAAGGGAAACCGAATTATCATGGGAGTCCGGCATCGGGATTATGCGGTGGAGGGATGGCAGTTTCATCCGGAGAGTTTCTTAACGGAACCTGGCCCAAGACTGCTCGAACGTTTTTTAACGTGGTCTGGCACTCCCAGCTCTTTGTCGACATGATGTTGAGACTTGTCCACCCAGTTGAAGCTCGTTTGTACTCGTCGCGAATCTTCCTCCTACATATTTCCTTTAAATTCTTTCGATAGCATGCTTTGCGTTACGATTGCACGGACCCGGCACAAACATGTTTTGACTGAACATGCGCTGGCTGCTGAATTGGGGGCTAAGCTCGTAGAACTTAGGCTCGACTACATTGGCCGAAGCATTGATTTGGCCCGACTGCTCAAGAATCGACCGACGCCCGTTTTGGTCACTTGTCGACGTCGCGAGGATGGCGGTCGATGGGAGCGTTCCGAAGAGGAACGGCTGATGCTATTGCGATCGGCGATCGCCATGGGGATCGAGTACGTCGATCTCGAGGAGGACACCGCCGCCAAAATACCTCGCTATGGCAAGACCAAGCGGATCGTCAGTGTCCATAATTTCGAAGGTACGCCCGACGATTTGGAGTCAATCCACGAGGGGCTGACCAATATCGATGCGGACATCGTCAAGATTGCAGCATTGGCTAATTCGTTTCGCGATACAGCCCGAATGTTGGAGCTGATGAGAAATGCCAATGTCCCAACCGTGGGGATTAGTATGGGCGAGTTTGGAACCCCGTCGCGTGTCTTAGCCATGAGGTATGGGGCTCCACTCACGTTTTGTGTCTTCGATTCGGATCGACGCGTCGCTCCTGGTCAGCTCAGTTTCGATCAGATGCGGAATGTCTACCGTGCAGAATCGATCACTTCGGAAACCAAACTGTATGGGGTGGTGGCTGATCCTGTTGCTCACTCGTATAGCCCGCTGATTCACAATGCCAGCTTTCAAGCAAACAACTTGAATTATCGGTACGTTCCATTTCGTGTCGCACCTGATGAGTTGCAGTTCTTCGTGAATTGGTGCAGAGCGGAGAAGATCGGCGGACTGAGCGTGACGATTCCTCACAAGCAAGCCATCCTGCAGATGTTAACTCAGGCGGAGTCCGCAGCCCAAGGGATTGGGGCATGCAATACGGTCGTTTTTGCCGACGAGGAATTGATCGGCTACAACACGGATTACCGCGCCTCGATGGATTGTTTGACCGAAGCCATGACCAAGATCAATGGCAAGCCCAACCCATTCGAAAAGCAATCCGTATTGATACTGGGTAGCGGCGGTGTTTCTCGCGCGATCGCATATGGACTTGCGCAGAGAGGTGCGGCGCTAACTATCTCAAGCAGGAATCGCGAGAATGCGGAACAATTAGCCAGGCACATCAACCGAACGGCCGGAGCCCAAATGGAGTTGCTTGCGAGTTGCAAGACGATTCCATGGGATGAACGTCATGCGATCGAGCCTAAGGTGATCGTGAACGGAACACCCCTGGGAATGTTTCCGGAAATGGACGAGTCTCCGTACCCTGCCAAGGCATTTCGAGAAGGAACCCTGGTCTTCGATACTATCTACAATCCTGAACAAACGCTCTTTATCAAGGGTGCGCGCGCATCGAATTGCCCAGTCATTACGGGTTTGCAAATGTTTGTTAGACAAGCTGCATACCAATATCGACTCTTTACCGGATTAGAACCGCCGGTAGATGTCATGGTCAAGACGATCAAGAAGGCCATCTCGCCTGTGAACTACAAGGATTTGGAAGATGACGTCGACGCCGACGACACGGAATTAGACGATGCGGAATTGGACAGCGCGGACGAAACGACTTGATTATTGATCGCTCCGAGCATGCGAAACAGCCCTTTAGCAAGCGTCACTGCCAGGATTAGTCGAATCAAGCTCGAGATTCAGAACCGGTGGGTACAGTGGCGACTGAGTCGGCCGTACCCTCGCCGGTTGCCGACAGAGTCCGTTGGTCAATATGGTGAACGTCTCGCTGCCATCTTTCTTGAGCGCAAGGGGTACTTCATCCTTGAGCGGTCCTTTCGGATTCGGTCTGGAGAGATCGACATCATCGCCGTTTGGCAAAAGCGAGTCGTTGTCTTTGTCGAAGTCAAAACATGGGCGATGGTCTTGGATAACTCAGGTGGGCCGAGCGATGCAGTTGACGACGCAAAGCAAGAGAAGATCACCAAAACGGCGATGACCTACATGAAACGGCATCGCATGTTGGAGTGTGCCGGTCGAGCGGACGTCCTTCAAATCGTTCTGGGGACAAAGCCAACTGCTCCGGAGTTCCGGCATTTTGAAAACGCCTTTGAATCTGTTGGGAATTTCCAATTGTTTACGTGATGCTATTGACGTTCGCGGTTTTTCTATTGTTCGTCAACTGGATGGCTGATTGCATGCAGTCGCTCCAGTAGTCGTCGAATTTGCTAAACCAGCGTATGATGACTCTCATCATGGAACAAGAATACGTCTCCGCCATCGAAAATTCCGCCGTTCGACGACTCGTTGCGTACGTGTTAGGCATCGTGTTGGTCAGCGCAGTTTTTTTGGCAATCAACACGGGGCTGGTGTTTTCATTGGCACAGGGAGTCTCGTCCATCTTGCCTGAGATGATTGGACTACCGCAATTGGTTCAACTCACGATGTTCGTTGGGCCGGTCTTCCTGCTTTACCTGGAGTGGTACGTTTGGGACGTCTTGACTGTCAGACGAGTTCGTCAGCGAACCTAATTGGATTTCCATTTGTGCACGGCCTTGCCAGCTGTGCTAAGCTGGACTGTTGCAAAATCGTAGCACAGAAGGCTGCGCCGGAGCACAGATGAATAAAGACCGAACAGAACCACTCGCGAATTCCTATGTGAGATTTTCCATGCGCGAGTAAACTGGCAGCAGTCTTCGGAATACTTAGGCTAACCATCTGATTGATGGGCTGATATTATTGCTGATTGAGGTGCTGCTCGTCTGGGAAATCCTCCGGCTCCTCATCGCTGGATTCGAGAAGCGCCTCGAGGATCGGTTCTTGGAATAGGCACCGGACCACCATGGTCGCGTATGCCCCGCGCGGCAAAGTGAATTTCAAGAGCAGGGACTCGAATCCCTGCTGAAACTGATCCGGAGCCCACTCATATGAGAAATCTTTGGGATGGAGCCAAGCGGTCCGCATTCCTCGCGAGAAGAAAGTATCCCGAGGGTATTTGAGCCTCATTTGATGCACGTCCATATTGAGCGGTGCGAGGACCTGTTCGAGGGAATCGAGAGTCTCGGTTGGCCATGAGTGTTGGCGCGCCGAAGGAAGAGGTAAATCGAGTTGTTCGATGGGCAATCTACCGATGCAAAGTGACTTAGGGTTAAGAGGCATGGCTAGCTTTCCGCATCTCGATTCTAAGTACTCAAGTTCATTTACGGGCGCGCCGCCTTCGATCAGTTTGGACAGCCACCGATTCCAAACCCAGCTCTGGAATGCGGATATGTAGATCCCCCTCAAATCTTGGCGAACGAGGGCTAGAGCCCGTTTGAAATCTGTTGGATGGTCGCAAAGATAAGTTACAACGCTACGGCGATGCGATCGGTCCAGCAAGGCCTTGCACTTGAGCCAGTCGCCCCAACAGTCGCGAAGGATTTCTTTTTGATCTTTTTCGCGGGGCCGGTCGTGTTGGTTTGGCTCGGCCATGGACAAGTACAACGCTCGCTCGTAATTGCCCAAACACCACGATACTCCGATCAAGTCACCTGAATAACCGATGGATCCAAATCGCTGGTCATCAAAGTAGTTCACGACCCCAGACTGTTGAATCAATTGGCAACGCCCGTTGAGTCGTTCGCGTTGGCTTGGATCGATTCGCCGAAGGCAGATGTCGAATCGATTGGCGACGATGTTTTTGGAATGGTATGCGCGGGGGCATTGGCCAAGGTATTCCAGGGTAAATGACTTATCGGTGAGTCCCGACTTCGGACCACGAAAGATCGTTAAATATTGAGTCGTATCGGCGTGTCGGTCCTTCATACCGCCATAACTGAGATCCGCTCGCGCCAACTGCCACTTGTGCAGGATGGACTGAATGGCCTCGGGCGTCCCCAATCCGCATTTTTCGAGTCGGTACAAGCCGAATTGGCCCTTGCTCGGTTCAACGTCCGAAATTTCTTCCACGCGGAAATCTTCAGGTACGCTTTTAAGCTTCATTCAAATTGGGTTTCTGAGGGAGATGGGCCGAACAGATACCATTCGACCCAATGGTTGACACGAATTGAAGCCCCATTCCAAACTCGAAGTCGGATTTCTCCGAAATCGGGGGCCTCCTTGAACCTGGAAACGCGTAGTGTCCCACCCTAGCCAAATATTCTGTGCGGAATATATATTTGGCTAACATCATTAGCCAAATACTGCACAAATTGACTGTCATTGACTGCACAGCTTATGATTGGCTGAGATTGCCAAGTGACGCCACGTCGGAACATTTAGTAAATAGTGATTTTTACCTATGCGATTCATCGGGCGAAATCTGGAATTATCCCAATTTGCCGAGTTGGAAAAAGCAGGCGAAGCGGCGTTGATTGTTGTCTATGGACGACGCCGAGTCGGAAAAACAACGCGGGTCGAAAAAGCGTTCGCGAGTCGTCATCTCGTCAAGTTCGAAGGGATCGAAGGGAAGTCCGATGCATTTCAGATTGCTCATTTCGCGGCCACCCTTAGACGCTATTTCAAGCACCCCAAAATAGACTCAGCGATACCGACAACTTGGACGGAAGCCTTTGGGGTATTGGCAGACTGTGTTTCGGCAGCAATCGCACTTATCGTCGCATCGTTGAGGTTTTGGGTCAACACGGTCAACGTACACGCGATCAGATCGCAAAGGAGGTCGGTATCCAATCGGGCGGGACGCTTACCAGTCTGCTCATCGACTTGGAGGAGTGTGGCTCATTCGTCGCGTCGTACCTCTGGACAAATCTAACGATAGTCTGCTTAGTTACTACCAAATCCACGATCCGTACCTTCACTTTTACTTTAAGTTCATTGAGCCGCATAGCCGCTCGATACAGAACGGAGATTTTCAGCAAAATCCGGAAAGGGTGATGGATACATGGATACACGTAGTTATCGACAATGGTTAGGCTTTTCCTTCGAACGATTCTGTCGAAAAAACGCCATGTCCATTGCGGAACGGCTCGGGTTCGGGGCTGTCCAATTTCGTGCCGGATCATTTTTTCGACGTGGAAACGTGCAAGATGTTGGTGCTCAAGTTGACTTGCTCTTCGATCGAGCCGACAAAGTTTACACGGTCTGTGAAGTAAAGTACCAAGATTCGCCGGTTGGGGTGGAAGTGATCAACCAAGTCGAACACAAGTTACAAGCATTACCAACAAAAAGTAACCGCTCAATCCAAAAAGTGCTCATCACGAGCTCAGGGGTATCAACCGGACTTCAGAAGCGTCACTACTTTGACCGAGTACTGACCCTGGAAGATTTAGTAAGATAACCGTATTGGAAATCCAACTGTTTGTCGAATTCGCCAAGCGATTTCGCAACGTCCCCTTGCTTGGCGATGGCGACCAAATGCCGCCAAACACCTCGGTGCTTCATGCGTTCCAGTTTTGCACGCAATGGCAGCTCGCGGGTGGCTTCGCCAACAACAGGCTCAGCTGCAACAGGAATTGGATCGATGGCGTCCCGACCGCACCGTGTTCGACGACCGGTGCTCCCGCCAATCCATTGCGTCGAATCCCGCGCGGGCGACCTACTCCACTCGCTCGAGCTTTGCCTGCTTGTCCGTTTCGTCCCATGCTAGCTTTGATCACCACTCGCAGTTGTTCAATCGCCTTCTAGCAATCTGCGGAATTATCTAAATCCACCATCAAGAATGTCATTTGCCATTCTCCTTTTGTAAGCATTTACCGTTGCGTCGCAGAGTGAGAATCACCGGCAAGTAGATGCCAAGCAGCACCTACGCAAACCTTACGCATTGCTTGAATCTTACGGACCCCTGCAACTCGGTCAATGTCCTGGCGACCGCAAATCACAGACACCGAATGGGCGCAAGTCGGCGAATCCCACACCGTTTGTGCACCAGAATTGAGCTCGACGTCGCCAAGGAAGGGCATTGGACAGTTGGGTGAGGGGGTGAGGGATGAGATGCGCCTGCCGATTCAATGATTTTTTTGAAAGTGGAATAGAACAGCTCGGCTATCGGGAGTCCGAAATACAAATTTGCCAGATGCCGTTTTCGAGAGGATTGAACGCTGCCGTGCAATGACGTCCGACTGAGTGATCGTCCACTCGCCCCTGGGGAGCATTGCGACCGATTCCCCTTGGCGGTTCGTGCCAAGAACGTATTCATTTTCTTTCCACGCCATCGCGCGAAAGTTCTCGTTAAGTCCTGGGAAGATGCTTCGGTCCGGCTCCATATTCCAAAATGCAATGTACTGGTCGATTTGTTGGCGAAGCCATCCAAGACTGCGCGCCGCAGAGTGCGTATCTGGATTGAAATTGCCCCAAAAATATTGACCGAGTTTGTTGCCGTGCTTCTCTCCTGTCGAGGCATAGCCACCTCCTAGAAATGCACCGAGATGCGCTTCGATCGTGTCGGCTTCTGCGTGCTTATCACCAAGCCCCTGATAACTGAGCTCATCGTTGATCGTTGGACCCCAACGGTCCGCATCGCGGCGATGATCCCAGGTTGCCGAAATCACATCGGCCGAGTCGCTCAGTACCAATAGCTTCCGCTGTAAGATCTGGTGGTCGTTCCAAATCGGCAATTTGTCAAAGTCAGGTGACCAAGCTGGCTCGCTTTGAGTCTTCGGGCCGTGAAGCGGATGCTGTGAAGCGTGCACGCTTAACGGAGTGGGATAAGGAAGATACCCCCGCATCTTCATACCGATACTCGCAATCGATGCGGACTCCCATTTGGGTTTCTTGATGTCATACTCGTTGCACAGACATATCCAAACATTTGGATAACTTCCGTAGCGTGCTGCGATATAACGCAAATAAGGTGTCGCGTCTCCTCGATTCGCATTCGAACGCAATGTCGCACGGGAACGTTCTGTATCAGGGCCAGCCAAAATGAGATCCGCAATCAAATCCTGATCGAATGCAGTCCGAACAGCAACATCGACTCGATCGCTAAACCACTTTGGGTTGGGGCGATGCGAATTGTCGCCGTCGTCCGTCGGTCTGCCTTCGTTATCCAAAAACGGTTTCTCCTTTGGATGGGGATACCGATCACCCGTGAGCGCAAACCGAAGTTTCTTGAAATACCTGGAATTGGCAATGACGTCATTGGCAATGTTGCTCGCGCTTTCCCCCTGATTGGTCATTTCCGTAAGAAAAGTGTAATGCGTATTGCCAAAAACATAGGGATGAGTTCCATCGGATCGTCGGTACCACCTGCGTCCATTGCTCTCCTGATCGACCACCCAAAAGCCATGATGCGAAGATTCCGTGGCCGTGACAAAGCCCCCCACATGCTGGCCATGCAATTCCGGTATATTGGACTGGACTGACGCAAGGTCCCACCGACCTATGAGTGTTGGACAAAATCGAATAACGAACCGGTTCCCAGAAAAGTGAAATCCAAGGACCGTTACTTCAGCGGAAGAGACATGTCGAAACGTTGCCTTCAGCTCGATGTCTCGGGCAGGCGAATCGAGAGCACTTTGTGCAGGACCTTGAAATGGTATTTCGATCACGGAGAAAACTCCGCCCTGCCCAACTTCACTCGCTGAACCGAACGATCCCGTTCCGAGGAGAGCTAAGGTGCATAATCCGCCGAGGGCACTTAATCGCATGTGTATCTCATTTTGATTAAGGTTTGCACCAGCTCATTCGAAGAGCGAAGTCTCTTTGAAAGTCAGGTCGCCACTTGCTAACCGACGTTCGCGGATCCAATGAATCGATCGATCGGTAATCGCGGAACCAACCATCGTTTTGCCTTTCGAATTGACCACCCCAACCAGGTTTTGACGGATCGTTGGGCTCGTTGCCTCCGTGCGGCAAGAAGAAAAACCACGATGGCGTATCCCCTTCTTTCATGCATTTATTTGGGTTGGGAGCAGTATAAGTTGTCAGTGGATAAATCGCGCCAAGCGGCCCTGATGGAATCACGTTGGCATGGATCCAATCTCGACTGCTCAACGATTCGTCGCCCGTCAGATACATTCCGCGATAAGTGCCTTCGCGTTTGTCGTGCCCGGGCCACGATTTGGCAAGGATGTAGTACATGCCAGGAAACTCACTACGCATCCATTCTGCGATTCCGTCTTGGTCATCGATATCGTAGACGCGAAACTTCTTGACGAACTTTGCGAGTCCGTCCGTTCCGCGATTTTGCTTTACTCGCCAAAGCGCCTGAGCAAAATCGGTTTGACCTCCCCATATCGCGATATTCAAGGGCCGCGTTTCGCTCCCAGAATCAATGCGTTCAATCAAGAACTGAGATCCTTCGGTATCGTGGGATTCACCGATATGCGACCGCTCGCGATTCGGATTGCCTGACTTGCAGCAACGCAATAAATCTTGCGCTAGCGGCCAACCCTCAGCGTGCTTCAATAGATTTGGGCGGACGAGCCCGTAAGCTTCGATGGTGGACTTGATCAAGTCGACACGAGTTATTGCCTTTTTCAACTCACCACGTGTGCCCGAGGCACTCGCGATCAGCGCTTCGATGTCAAAATCTTTGGAATACAGCAATAGACGGATGAGCGACTGCTGGTCGTCCGGATCTCCACCAATATCGGTAAGAACCGCAAGCCGCGGTCGCACACTGGACGCTCGCGATTCCGATTGCGACAAGCCCGACAAAGGCATGATCACAGTAGCCAGCATGATCACAGTAGCCAGCATGATCACAGTAGCCAGCATGATCACAGTAGCCAGCATGATCACAGTAGCCAGCATGCAAGCAGTAGCCGGTAATCGTCCAGTCCGAAGCACGAAACTTGACGCACGATTGTTCATTATGCCGGAAATCACTTTTTCTTTTTGGAAGGCACTTCGATATCCAGCACATTGTTTTCGGGTGGAATCTCGGTCTCAAATTTGTAGTCTGGAAATAACGAAGGTGTAAAAACCGTACCTTCTCCATCTTTCTTTTCGTTGGCTCGATCAAAACCACCTACGGTAACACGGTACTTTCCTTTCGTAGGACCTTCGCTTCCCGCATCGTACTTACCTGCCTTGATGGATAAGTACGTGGTAGGTGCAATCGAACCAGCGGATGAAGTTGGTTCGAAGAAAATCATCCCCGCTTCCACCGGTTTCCCTTCATAAGTAACCGTTCCGCGAACACGAAATCGATCGAGTCCATCCCCACATCCTGGTGCGAGCAAAAGCACTGCAATCACCGAAGCTGCACAGACCCGGCCCATCGAATTTCGTATCCGAGGGCGGCAATTGCGACAACGAATACGCATCAAGAATTTCCCGATCTTATGAGAGTGTATTGCTTGTTAAGTCTGCAAACGCATCGACTAATCTTCGAATCCTCCAAGCGGTAATCCATCATTAATGGCTCCGAGAGTTCGATAGATATCCAAATTGACGTTCTCGCTCAGGAATCGGACGGAGCCATCGCCGTAAGTGAATTGGGCGCCGCCAGTATGCAAACTCCCGAATGCCGAATTCATCAGATGATTGTGCACATTTTGGTCGGACGGATTGGCAACCGTGTTGTAGTAAGCTTTGAATACTCTTTCGCCTGAGTTGATCGCACGAAAGGTCCCTGTCAGGTTTCCAGGACCGTTATTGGCCGTGTTATTGACGCGGTGGCCAGAACCCCACCCTCGATTGATTTGCATATTCTGGTAAATGGTCTCGCCAACTAGGATCGAATTAGACGTTCCGTCCGTCGCGTCTTGAATTCCCTTTCTCGAATTAAC
>JBEBHM010000107.1:0-15625 GCA_040080875.1 Pirellula sp. | reverse complement strand
TACCACATACTTATCGACGACGGTACCATTCACGAGAACATCGTATTCCACCGTGCTTCCTACGACGCGCGGCAGTCCGACCGAAATCGATTGCCCCTCGTTCGCGCCGCTGCCGGAATTAGCAAGCCCCAAATTCGGACTGGATACCGCACTCGGTGACACATTCCGAATCACAATCGGAAATCGGTTACCAAGAACCGTAGCTGTCGCCATACCTTGATTGGTCGCCGTAAAGCTGATTGGGCCTGTTGTGCCACTCGCCGTGACCGTTCCGCTTACGGACCATGGAACGTTGGTGATGTTCGCATAGATTGCTCCACCAGAGAGCGTTCCTGGTCGGCTGAAAATGCTGCTATCGACCGCGACGGTTCCAGAGCCATCGTTGAAGCGATAGTTGGCAGTGACATCGGGCCCGTTGAGCGGTACACCGTCGAACATATTACTGGCCACTTCAGTAGCACTCAAGGCACGATTGAAGATACGGGCGCCGTCGATCGAGCCAGCGAAGAACTCCGCACTACCACCCGAAAATGTCCGTCCGATGAAGACGGAGTCGGTCGCGACGAAATTTGCTGCTCCGCTTGTTCGCGGTGCCCCGTCAAGCGAACCATTGATGAAGATGGATTGCGTCGAAGCGCTCGGAGTAGACGAGTTGAAAGCGTAAACCCAAGTGATATGGTGCCATTCATTCAAAGCTAACGTCGTACTGCTTAGCAAATCGTTTCCAAAGAAGCCCATCAAAGGTCTACCGTTTTGAAGGCCCAGGTGAAGTCCCGGGATAGCTGTACCAAATACAGGTTCAACTACAGTATCAGTGCTTGTTGGGAAAATCCACGCCGAGGCCGTAAAGCCAGTGTTCAATCCCAATGCCGAAACTGTCGACGTCGTCACAAAGTCATCGACCCCGTCGAAGTTGAGAACACCTACTTGGAATGGGATGCTGGTCGTTTGTCCTTCGAGAGTGACTACATTCTGTTCAGGGCTCAAAATCTGAGATGGTACGGTGACATTGGTAAGCTTCGTTGCCGAGGATAGTAGTCTCGTAGTGCTCGCCGCTGTCAGATCGACTCCAGTTCCCTCCAGACGTAGCGAACTCAGTTCGGGGAATCCGGTCAGTTGGCCGATACTGGTAATCGATGCATTGCCAGACAGATCGAGCGATTTTAGCCCAGGCATTCCAACTTGTTCGCCCGCTTGCGGACCCGCCGTCAGTCGACGTGGAAGTAAGGTGCTGAGATCGGAATCGTCTAGTCGATTGCCACTCAGATTGAGCGACTGCAGATTTACAAGGAACTCAGTGCCCAAAAGGTTGTTCAGGCCGTTGTTGCTGGCATTGAGGGACGTCGAGGACGCGAGTCGCGAGGCCGTCAACGGTCGATGCGTAATAGGTTGGACCTCAAACGAGTTCGTTGTCCAGCTAGGGCTATTGACAAGCGTACCGTTGTTAGCGGGTACCGTCAGATCTGCTGCGGCTGTACCCGTCCCTTCATCCAATCGATAGTACCCCACCAAGCCAGTCGCAGAAGGACTCACTATATTTCGGAAGTTGGACTCGATTTCTATATCGGTGCGAGGCGTATTCCAGATTCGTACTTCATCAAGGACTCCGTTAAAGAAGAACACCCGGGTATTGCTGCCACCGCCAAGGTCTAACGCACCCAAGGTCAACAGATTTGACGGATTGGCAGGCTCATAGAAGCCTGGTTTGACGGCAGCCAATACCCCGTCTAAATAAAGGCTCATCGTTCCTGTGAAAACTCCGTTGGCATCAGCGTTACCAACTGCCACGAACTTGGCTGCGACGTGAGTAATGCGATTCATTACAACCAATGGACCGCTCAACACGTCGACAACCGATTGCGCGGCAGTTGTAAGCGTCCAACGATTCGTTGCGCTAACGCCAACTTCAAAGCCTCCTGCAGTACTGAAATTCGAGAGCGTTGAAACAGCTGTTCGCTGTGTTCCGGCTCCTCCCTCCACGTTGGCCCAAAATTCGACGGTAAAGCTGGCAGGGTTCAATGCAGCGTCGAATGGGACTTGCACGAAGTCATTCACGCCATCGAAATCGATCGCATTCCTGCCAGCGACGGGTCCAACGGTGACCGGATCTCCGAGTCCTCGTGCGAACGCCGCAATCAATTGGGGTGCCCCATAAGTTGCAGTGACGGAAACATCATCCACGAACCAATCATCCGAGCCGTTGGCTCCAACGGTCCTGAACCGGAATCGAAAATTTGATCGCAATGCCGACGCGGGTAGTTCCACACGCCCCGGCAGGAATCGGGTCATGTCTGGACCAATCCCGAGTTGCTTGTCCACTTCGATCCATGTACCTGGTGAGGTACTGCTTTCAATCTCAAGTAACAAATCGTCGTTGTTCTCGGGAGAATCGCCGAATCCGGTTTGCTCATAGCTGTAAGTCATAACCGCAGACGCAGCACGAGAAAGATCAATCGCAGTTGAAGTGATACTCGCCGTGCCTTGTAGTCTCGCTGCTTTCGTACCGCTAACCGCATTGAATACCAGGTCACTTGTCGACGCAGTTCCGGTCGTGGTCCAACGCGAAGAATCGAGCGTTGGAGCTTCAAAATTGTCGAAGAATTCGACCGTGTTGAAGCTGGAGACGATCGGATCCAAAACCGGGGGCGAAGTGCCAAAAGTGGTTTGGCTTGTAGGGACGCCCTGCAGCGTTCCGTCGGAGTCTTCCAAATCTCGCAACTCGATTCGTTCTGCAGTAATCGTATCGTTACCGCTGCCGCCAAAAATTCGATCCAAGTCGCTGTTGCCTTGGACGATATCGTTGCCATCACCACCGTTGATCACATCGCGATCAGGGTAGCTCGAACCTTCGTGCGTTTGGCCAGCCTTGGGTGCCGACATGTCGATCGTGAACGCCCCCACTGGGATCAATCGCACTCCAGAGAACACACCGTGATCCTGAAAGGCTCCATCGCCCGCATTGGAGATGGCAAGACTCAGGTAACGAGCATTGCTAGGGATATCCACATCGTAGGTTGAGAACGGATTGGTAAAAGTTTGTGCCGCAGGAATCGTACCGCCGAAAGACCAGGTACCGGCAGTGTTGGTCATCGTCATCGATTGTCCATTGATGAAACCGCTGAGCACGGCATTGGTGCTACTAACCAGAACCATATTGCGAATGGTTCCTACCGGCCCCGTGTCGTTCAACCCTGCTTTGTCAATAATCAGTCTAAACCTTTGCGCTGGGTCGTAACCGCCCGCAGCTCGTATCTCGTTCAGATCAAACGTTACCAATCCGTTGGCATGAATTCCGATTCCATCTTCGAATTTGATGTTTGTCGAAACGGGAGACGCCTCACGCGTGGTTCGAATCGACTGATCGCTCGTTCCTGGTCTATGAGCATCATTGGTAGGCGCAGCCGGAGATCCCGAATCCCACCCCGTATTCGTAAAGTTGAAGGGTACTAGACCTGCATTGTCCAAGCTGAATGTCGGAGCAACTGCGATTCGCACACTATCCACTCCGAGATCGGATACGTCTGCGGTTGCTCTAAAGGTATCCGACACGACCGCATCCTCAAGTCTTGCAGTGGCGGCATCGTCGAAGAGATTTCCCAACGGAATAGAGAACGCATTAGCCAACGCGGCAGTACCGCTTGGTGAGAATACGCGGAGGTAGTACGTACCAGCCGATAGGGTCCGCATGGATATGGCCGATTGATTTTCTTGTAGGACACCACCTTTGGAATCCAAGAGGTCCATACGCGGCGTGCCGTTCAGTCGAATCGAATTTCCCGCGTTGCCATCTCCTACGGTGGTAAACTGGAACCAGCGTTCCGTCGTCCCTGGGGCAAACGTGAAGGGGATTCCTCCTTCATCAAATCGTGCTGGTTGTCCGGTGCCTGAGTCCTTAACAAACGAACCGCTGCCAGCAACCGACCAATTCTCCAGAACATCGAAGCTCGTTGGCAGCACGCGAGGTCTTCGCTGGCCGTACAGGACATTGATGCGTCCCGCATTGCGAGACAGCGAGCCTCCGTACGCTTCTCCGATTACGAGATCTGATAAACCATCTGCGTTCAAATCGACATTAGGTTGACTCGGCAAGACAGAAATGGGCAAGAAAGTTCGTGTTCGAGTTGGTAGCGAATTCGGGTTGGTCGATACTCCCAGTCGACCGTTCGCGTTCAAACCAGTGGAATCGATGAGATCGACTCCACTAGGTTCATCTAGTCGGAACCACGCTTTGAGTCCAGGATCAGTTATGCTAACCCGACCTTGTTGAATTCTGCGAGCGTCATCAAGTGTTAAACCTTTGTTCCAAACCGTGACCTCACCAATGTCTCCGTCGAATGCTGTTGACGGTGAGATCGTTTTGTTTTGATCAATAAATATATTGCCCAGAGTTAAGAATCCGTCACGCACGCTGGCTGGCTGAAAAGTCGTTGGTACCGCAATAGAACCCAATAAACTACCGTCCAAATATATGCTGATGGTTCCTTGAGTGATATCTCTCGAGAGGACGAGATTATGGAACCTACCATCGTTAAATGGAGAGGCAGACACAAGTCCACTGGTGTTAGCGCCTGTCGCGTCTCTGAAGTTCCAACTGATATTAGAGCCAGCAGTCAAGAAAATTGAAAAACCGTCTGCAAAGAACGATGCATCTTCTACTACAGCGCCGGAGAGTAACGATTGTGTTCTATTCAGTGTTGTTTGGAACCAGATCGAAACGGATAAGTCATTTCCTTGGATAGCAGAAGTCGGTAGCGTAACGAAATCTTGTCCAGTACTATCAAAACGTAGGCCAGGTAGGTTTCTCTCTAGCCCGCTTGTCATAATCGTTGCGAAAGAGCTCGACAAACTCAAAACAGAATTGTTGGGTTGAGTCGATGGGTCGAAAAACAAATTCGTCATGGAATTTTCCTGACGTGTACCATTGATGAAGGGCCTTCCTGTGATCGCGATGTCGCCTGTGCTGTTGCCATCGAAATTTCCGCCGGTGGCGGATAGATCAGCACCCAGCACAGTGATGTCCTTCGCCATAGTGGTCGAAATGTCGCTGGCACCATAGTAGACTTGCAATTCCCCTCGACCACCGAGCGCAAAGTCGTCAAATCCATCGTTGTTTAGGTCACCTAGAGCATAGGGCCTCTGTGTTGGGCCACGATTGTTGAGTCGAACGCGGAACGGGGTCGTGCTCTCCGGAAGCCCTGTCAAAAATGGAACGCTGTTAGAAAGCTCGTTTCTAGTTGCCTCTATATTGTCGAAAACCTGTACCGAGGCGCCAGCATTCCCAAAGTGGACGTCATCGCGTCCATCTCCGTTAACATCTCCAAGGACTTGGACTGGCACTTCAAATTGCGAGAGACTAGCGTCAGCACCCAATCGTTGACTGACCGCAAGTTCGAATGGAGTCAAAGCGGTGTTGTAAATTCTGAGCTCGTTATACGTTGCGTCTGCAAACGAGTCTCCTGCAAACTTCGATCTACCCAGCCAGTTTGAGCCCGATCCTATCGCACCGAGTAAATTGCTTGTCTCGAAGACGCCGTTAACAACCCCATCTACATACCAAGTGACGCGCGATGAGTTGGGGCTCACCACACCCTGAGTGTCAACAACGAACGCAAAATGATGCTCCTGGCCCGTAACGATGCCTGAGCTGCTGTTGTCGCTATTCCTCAACACTCCGTTATCAAGCCATTCCATCCTAGATGCGTTGGGGTTGAGACCTGAGTTCCAAGTCGCCATGAAGTATTCAGAGGTACCAGGACCGAAATCAAACAAACGTGCCCACGATTGAATGGATTGACGAGTTGCCCAGAATTCAAAGGTCATGTTCGTATTGCCCGCAAAGATGTTGTTGGGCAACTCGATGTAGTCAGACAATGCGGTGCCACCAAAGAGCCGTACCCCATTTCCCGTCAATGCGGAACCACCACCACCTGAGGTGAGTCCCGATCCAGGTGTGTCAACGAGAGTGGCGTTCATTCCACCAACCGAATCAAACAGGACATTCCCGGTAGTCTCATTAAAGCTATACCGGCTAACGAGTTGACTTTGGAGTCTGCTAACGTCTGAATTGCTGACTTCGATGTTTGCCAATCGATTCGCAGCTGATAGTTCAGCGGCCGTAAACTGTGAAAGCGTCTTCCCTGAGAATATGTAACCAACGTTTTGAGCCGGCGGAAGAAATGCTCCAATCAAGGCCGCAACCGAATCCTTGGTTATGAGTAAATCGTCCATGGCGTCGCCCGTGGTCTCAAACACTTGAACCGAGTAATTGCCAAATCTTGGGAATTCACTCGCCGGTATTCGAATCCTTCTCGCGTTGTTTCCTTGACCGGTTCGGACGAGAAAAGTCCTCTCAAATTGAGCGTCCCAGTTTCGGGGCCACAAGGCTAAGTTGCCAGAATTCAAGCCAGCCGTGCGGCCGCCGAACACGACATTCACTAGCACATCAGACCCGGACTCACGAAGGAATGCCAAGTCTGAAACTCCATCTCCATTGATATCCCCAAAGCGATCCGTCGGGATGCCCAAAGCGCTGTGGTCGATGACTATGTTCGCGACATCCCTTACCGACTCTAAATCGTCGGTATTGAATGGGCCAAAGACCAAATAACTAAACGATGTTCCGCTGACCATATAGTCTGTCAACGAATCGCCGTTAAAGTCACCGACGGGTGTCAGTTTCGACAACTGCTCGTTCGCCATATTCCCCTGGATTCCGAAGGAGTTGCTCTCCGTGGTTAGCCCCACTGGAAACCCTGTATAGAGATCCGCAATCTGGGCTGCGCTCAGAGCTTGATTGTAAAGTGCGATCTCATCGATCTGCTGAGCGAATCGTTCTGATGTTCCATATGCGCCAATCCAACGAAGGTTTTGCGTAACTTGAGCGTTGGCGGTTCCAACCAACTTTCCATCGACATAGATACTCGTCGCGCCGTTTGCTCCTACCGCTGCGATATGTTGCCAGCGATCCGCCGAGCTTTGAGGCAACAAATCACTGCCGCCGGAAACGAAGGTTGAGACATACGTACCTAACAAATCCGATCCTGCTGCAATTACAATATGTGCGTCAAGATTTGTCGCAATGAACAAGGAATTCCAATCGCTATCGTTGATCAAACCTCGAAACCAACCGGACACTGTCCAACTGCTTCCAAGATTCACGCCTACCGGTCCCAAGTCGATGGCAGGAGTCGCTCCCGTAAATGAAGCAGCTCCACCGCGATTGCTACTAGCGCTCGAGACGACTCCGGTAACAGTTGCGTTGTTCCCGGAGCCCGATGAGTCCAAGCCTAAATTGGTTGGATCGTTGAATGCCAAGTAAACGATTGGCTTGGTCACAACGTTGACACCGCCCGGAATGTCATTCAACGAAACCCCCGTTCGTGTCGACACTGAGATTTCGAGAAAAGGTTCAGCAAGCGTGTGAATAAACGCCTCGGCCGGCGAAGGCGTTGGGAAGCCTGGCGGCAAGGCGAACGTATCCGCTGTGGACTTGATGACGATATTTGCAGGGGGCTGATTACCGAATAGGCGATCATTGCCTCCGCTGCCAACGATCTCGTCGTCACCTAGGTTGCCAACGATGTCGTCGTTACCCGGACCACCGTTGATGACATCAGCGATCGCACCACCAAACAATCGATCGTCGCCGAAGCCGCCATTGATGGTGAGGGAAGCTTCCGTCGCTCCTTGCTCGAAGTCGCCTAGTTCAATTCCCCACGAATCGAAGTTGCTGGCAGTAAACGTTCCCGTTACGGGTAGGAACTGGAAGCCAGGATCGGCATGGAACACATCGTTTCCTGATCGCAACTCAATTTGCGTTTGCTCTACATCGCGCGTTTGATAGTACAAGTACTCTTGTTGGTAAATAGTTGTTCCGCCGGGTCCTGCTTGCGTGCGGAACGATTGAGTCCCGATATCCCATACGAGTGCTGAAAACTCGTAGCGATGCAGCAACGTATTGTATTGCAATGCGGCAAAGTCAGGTACGTCGAACCCACGTCGATCCTTGTCTCCACCCAAGTACAATACGCGGTCCGTTCCAGCCCCACCCAAGAATTGATCGCTAAAGGTCGGCAAGTACGTTCGTGTTGCCGGATCGAATTGCGTGTTCGGCTGGTTGCCGAGCAACGGCAATAGATCCGGAATGATCTGGAATGTATCGTTGCCAAGGCCACCGATGAGCAAGTCGCTAGCCCCGCGATCGTCACCGCCGATCAACACGTCGTTGCCATCCCCGCCGATGATCCAGTCCTCACCCGCTCCACCTCGCAAAATGTCATCGCCCAATCCACCGAGGATGATGTCGCGCCGATCCGTTACATCGTTTCGAACGCCCAAACTTGTCTTCGGTATCGCGGCGAGATTCGTAGCATCGGACGTACCGGTCAAATTGAAGCGAAGGCTATACGGAGTCGGCACGATGTTGGGCGTCGTGACGCGCAACAGATAGGGGATGTTTGCAAACAATCCGTTGAGTGAAATAGAACCGGAATCTCCGGTCCCCGTGACTCCGCTTAATCGCGTTGTCCATGTTCCACCACTGGTGTACGCAGCGTTTCCTACAACCCCAGTAGTCAATGCAGCATTGGTGTACAGCTCGAAACTGGTTGAGGAAACGACTTTAACAAAGTAGGTTCCATTGGCACTGGTATTGCCCGCGACTCCTGAAATAGAAATTAGTTGACCATTCACTAACCCAGTAGTGCTAGCTGTCGTGATGGTGATCGGGTTCGCATTCGACGCAGCCGTAATCGCTGCTGAAAGTGGAGCCCCAGAAAAAATCTCCATGCCCAAGCCATCGATGGGGGAACCGCTGGCCAGTTGCAGCACGCTCGACGCCGTCGGTGCCGTCGCTAACGTAAAGCGATACCAATCGACGTCGGTTGGACTGTCGATGGTTAGTCCGTTGAACTCAAGGCCATCTGCTGTGGCTGCCGTTCCATCGAAGGATTGGAATTGCCCACCTACCGATTTCGTCAACGTGTAAGCTTGACTCGGAATATCGTTCCGGCCTCGTAGTCCACTGCCGAAAGCGCTTTCTGTCTTGTCGACAAGAATCGCATTTCCCGCCAGGATCTCAACGGTATCGTCTCCAGTACCCGCATCGACCCATACCGACTTCTGTACGGTTGGGCCAACGGTGATTTGATCGTTGCCACCTAGGGCATCAATGAGAATAACTTGGAAGTCACCTTCGGGTGGAATGATGGCTGCCAAGAGTTGCTCGTTCGTCGCGTCCAAAGTGGCGACCGCGATTTTGCTCAGTTCACCTGTTCTCGCTGTTGCGTCGGTACTGGTCAACAGCTCATCGGTTCGGAACTTCAATCGATCTGGATCCCAAACCGGGTTGCCGTCCGCATCGGTCGCTTCGAAATCCAATCGAATCTGTGCCGCAAAACTAAAGTTGCCATTGTTGTTCGTGAGTCGAGTCAACAAATGGTGATCGGTCAACAAGCCTGGTTCGGTCACAAAGTTCAAATCGATCTTGTCTGCGGCATTGGATCCACCGACATACCACACTTGGTCTGATTCGCGAGCATAGCTCTTCCAAGCGTTGTCCGCCAAACCGTCATCGAGAGACTCGAAACGTGTCCCGTTGGCGCGGTACAGAATATCGGTGCCACCGTTTCCGTACATAAAGTCTACGACAGTGCCACCGAACAACTCATCGTTGCGTTCGCCACCCAACATCCGATTCAGGCCAGTCGTCTCGAGCTGACGCGTTCCGGCCACGTCGTTTGCATTGAACAGCGCACCCGTACTGTCGACAAAGACGCCAAACTGAGTGTCACCGACTGGCATCGGATCAAAGCTCCATGCGTAAAGCTTGTTCCTACCTAAACCTCCAATCAAATCATCGTTGCCGGCACCCGCAAACAGTCGATCGTTGTCATTGATCGAACCGTTGCCGATGTCGCCCCACAGACGATCGTCTCCCGCAAAGCCATAAAGGTTATCGCTGCCCAAGCCGCCATCGAGTTGATCACGGCCTGCGGAACCGAGCAAGGTGTCGTTGTCACTGTTTCCATCAAACACGCCAATATAGTCGCGTGAACGGGCTGCCAACGATGAGGTGTCGATCACTCCAAAGCCGGCCGGAATGCTTGCGGGCGAAATGATTCCTGCTTGCACGGCTGCTGCCGAATAGAAGCCGATCGTGTCATCACCTGCCAAGCCAGCAATGCGGAACTGTTCGATGAGCAGGTTGCCATTGTTGGCTCGGATCGTTACGGGAACACTGGAACCGTTGAATCGCACGATGGCTTGATTCAGATTGGCTACGTTGCTGCCGATGAGGATCGTGTCATTGCCGGTCGTACCAAGCACCATGGCGATATCGGTGGCGTTGTCATCGGGTGTGTCACCCGCAATGGAATTCCCGAAATGCCCGTCGATGGTGTCGAGCGCAGCGGGCTCATCGGTTCGGATGGTAAACAAATCGATCCCAGAACCGCCGTATTGCAAGTCAGCGCCGCGCTGACCTTCGATCAAGTCGCTGCCGGCTCCACCCCAGAGCGTGTCGTTTCCACCACCGCCATAGAGTTGATCTTCGCCGGTACCACCCGAAAGAATATCATTGGCGCCGAAGGTATCTGCCGTAGTTCCAAGACCTGCCGCTGAGTGGGTCAAGAAGGTCGGACCAACGACCGCATCACCTGTCAGAACGTCGTTGCCATCATCGCCAGAGAGGACTTCGCGTCGCGCATTGCCATTGAGCGTATCGCCGCCTCCGCCACCAAAGAGCTGATCCCCAGCCAATAGATTTTGAGCAAAGTACTCAGTCTGATTTGCCATCGCAGGAGCAATGGCAAAGATCGTGTCTCGCCCTTCACCACCGAAGAGCCGCTGGCCAGCTTGACGGCCCGTTCCATCGCCCGCTCCGCCGAAGATTCGATCTTCGCCATCATCGCCATACAGGTTGTCGATGCCGTTCCCGCCATTGATTACGTCGTCGCCAGCACCGCCGCGTACCACGTCATCCCCTTCGCCACCATCGACGTTGACGTCATTGCCCGAACCTGCATCGATGTAATCGATTCCCAGTCCACCTTGCAAATTGTCGACATCTGAACCGCCGAACATCACATCGCTGCCATCTTGTCCACGCAACGTATCGCGACCATCGACCGAGACCCCATCAATCGTTAATCCAGCCACAATAGCAGGTGTGACCAGGACAGCGGGTACGTAGCCTCCCGAAGAGATACCTGGCAAACCGAAGTTCGCAATGCTGCTAGAAAACATACTCTCGACCGTCGAATATTGCGGAGGTAACACAAAGTCACCTGTTGCAAACCGATAGTTGCTTCGCAAGCCGACTGGATTTCCACCGAACATCACATCGTCGTTTGTTCCGCCATCGAGTGTGTCGTCTCCCAAGTAGCCTACCAGGAAGTCATTGCCACCCTGGCCGTTGAGCTGATCGATTCCGTTTCCGCCGAAGGCATCGTCATTTCCATCCCCGGCATTGACGAGGTTGTCGCCGTCGCCCGTGTAGATGATGTCGTTGCCCGCGAGACTATTGATGGTATCGTTCCCATCCAAGGTCGATGTGGTCAAGCTGACCGACGATGGCGAGCCGTTTACGAACCCGATGGTTCCATCGTCACCGAGGATGAAATTGTTTCCACCACCGGCATTGATAGTGTCCGCGTTGCCACCGCCAACGAGAATATCGTCACCTGAGAGGGTGTTATTCATGGTGATCGTATCGGTACCGTTCAGGACCCCCGCTTCGCTGGAGACGCGAACTGGTACGCCGCTTGCCAGTGCAATCGATCCGCGATCGGCGATGATGATATTGTTCCCACCTCCGTCGGTGATCGAATCATTCCCGTTCCCCGCGATGATGCGATCGTTGCCGCCGCCTGTCGTAATCGTATCGTTCCCTTCGTACGCGGCATTGAGCGACTCAAAGGAGGTCACAACGCCGCCACTGGCTGCGAGCAGTACCAAATCACCGGCAATGAAGCTGCTTCCACTACCCGATGTGATTGAATCGTTGCCAAGTCCACCCAGAATCCAATTATTCCCTGTTCCGGCCGTGATCGTATCGTTGTCACCCCGATCGGAGTTCAATCGAATCGAACTGATCTCGGTGCCGGAGTAAGTAATGAGCGCTTCGTCACCGATCAGGACGTCATTGCCATCCATACCGGTGATGGAATCTGCACCTGCGTTGCCGATAATGCGATTGCTGAATTGACTCCCTACTAACGTGTCTGCCGCCGAGCTACCGACGATGTCTTCGACGTTTAGTACAGTGCCTGTCGCATTGATACTTGTGCGGTTCAATCCGGCGGTCAAGTCGATGTTCAATGATGAATTCCATGCACCGTAATCGAGAACATCCCGTCCGCCTGCTCCGTTGCTAGCTCCGCTAATGGAGGACCCGAACGCCATCGCAAAAGTATCGTCGCCCGCACCGCCGGTTACGTTCTCGATGTTAGTGAAGTCCATCAGACGAGTTAGGCCAGCGTCAACGAAACCCTTGTTACGGCTTTGGACTCGGATGTTGAGGGATGCCGTTTGAGGCGACATGTCCAGCGTGTCGTTGTCTGCAGCACTCGCAGTGAAATTGCCGAGCAGATTCCCACTCAAGCGTCCGCCTGGAGCAACGATAAAGCGATCATTGCTGTCGCCGCCAGTCACGTTTTCGAATCCATCGAACGTAAATGGAGTGGTTGGACCTGTATCGACGATGCTTCCCGAATTGAGATTCGCAATTGTCCAATCCGCGTTGACGTTTCTGCCGATGATGGTGTCACTGATGCTGAAGCCAGCTCGGACAGTCTCGATGTTTTCAAAACTGCCAATGTTGTTGGCCTTCTTGGTCTGTCGATTGACCATTACCGGTGCAGAACCGAACGCGGTGTAGTCGAGCGTGTCGAGTCCGCCTGCTCCGTCGATAACCCCAGCGACGCTATCGGTCGGATCCAAGAAGAAGCGATCCTCTTGGGCACTGCCTATCCAGTTCTCGAACCCATTGAATTTGAAGCTGCTGTTGATGCTGGCACCGTTGACACCGCTTGCTGTCCAGGTGTTGAAATTGCCCGTTCCCAGTACTGCGCTGACAGTCAAGTCGTCGTTGGTGTTGAGTCCACCGATAGCATTTTCAATTCCCTCGACCTGCAATACGTTGCCCGACGTATCTGTGCTGCCATTGACGCGATTTAGACCGCTAGTCACCAGTAGCGTGCTGCCGAGCGTTGCGATCACTTTGGCGGAAACCGAGCTGAAATCAAAGACGTCGTTCGTATCTGGACCACCCTTGACCTCGGTCACCGAATCGACACCCCAGTTGTCAGCAAAACTATAGCGATCGTTGCCAGCACCACCGATAAGCACGTCGTTGCCATCGCCACCGATGAGCACGTCGTTGGCACTACCACCTACCAATTTGTCGTTTCCTGCACCGCCGCTAAGTCGGACCGGAACCATGACACTTGGGTCGACGATAAACGTATCGTTGCCTGATCCGCCCGACAGAACGATCTGAGTGACGTTCTTGTAAATGCGTTTGGTCACGTCCGGTTCATTATCTCGATTCAAGTAATGGAACGTCACTTCTTGTGCGGGTACGCCACCTTCCACAATCTGCTTGATCTCGAACGACTCATTGATATCGGTACCGTAGAAACCACTGCGCTTGGGCCCCAGATCGCCCGCGAAAAGCGTCAGGGTTCCATCTTGACTCATTTCACCCAATCCCGGCGCGGGGCACGAGTGATTGAACTTAAAGAGATTGATTTCGGCGATGGTAATGCTGTCGCCGCCGAGCAGTGCGATGTCGTAATAGGCACGAACAAATGCATCGATCGAGCCTCTCGCATCAAACACGCAAAGACCAGGTGGATCGCTCTCGTTGACTGGGGATGGCTTGAGCGTGAACAAATCTGCCAATTCATCGAGATAGATCTTTCCGTCCTTGTCGAGGTCATTCCAGTTCATGCCGATATTGGCGCGGACTCCACCCTCGATGCCTGCGGACGCCAACTTAAGATCGATGACGGCCCCGACGGTCGCCTCAAAGCCCAAGCCAAATTCATCGATGTCGGCACCCGTGGTGACTTCGGCCAAATCACCGAAGTAGAAGCCATCCAAGAAGTTACCGGTCTTTGCGATACCACGTGTGTCAAAGCCGATCGAGAATTGGGCAAAGGCATTTAGATTGGCACCGAACGTCGCGTAGAGCGGGGACAAAGGAATCGGGATCGGTCCAAATCGCATCTTAAATGGTACATTTAGCTCTAGCTTGGGAATCTTCCACTGGATGATGTCGGCTTTCTCGCCGGTGAACAGCTTGAAGATGTTCGATGGACTGGAAAGGAGCGGAATCTTGAGGCCCAACCCACCCTTGCCTGCTCCGTTGGCTGCTCCGGTCAATCGTCCTAGCAGAGATTTCGTATTGGCTGCACCAGGAGTTCCCGCTGCACCAACTCGATTGTTTACACCGTTTGGAATCGGTGCTCCGCCAGCATCGATCAAATCCGATTGCAATGCATTCGACTTGACTTGGACCGGTGTGTTCTTGTTGGTCAAATCGGGCGGAGCGACGCCAGGAGCTGGGTCGGTGGTTACGTAGGTTGCGGTGATCGTGCCGGTGGGAGTCGTTCTGAAGACGATCTTCGACTTCTTCACATTGGCTTCGACATAACGAACGATGGTGTAGTTGGCGAGTCCAGAAACGTCCGTTTTTGGTACTTCGACTCCATTGCTAAACACACGGACTTGGGTTCCTGCCCGAGGGTTGGTACGCAACACGCGTTCCAGGGGCGCTGCGGTTGTCGTTGTTGGCGCATTGATCTCGTCACGAGGTTTACCAGTCACATAGAACGTTCCGAAGTTGATGACAATCCCGTCACCATCCTTGGTCATTTCATCTAACAGATCGGCTAACTTGAATGCCTCTTGCATTAAGCCGATGACCTGGTTTGCTTTCTTAGCGATCGCAATGTTTTGTTCGGAAGGGGATTGGCTTAGGATACCCAACGTCAAGAACGTGAGCTCGGGGCCATTGAGCGTCTTCGACAAGTCATTCAAACCGGGAACAGGCGACGCCAGAAAATCGATTAATGGGCGAATCGGCCCGAGGTACTTCGTGAAGGAGTCGAGCGTCGGCTTGATGACCGAAGTCAGGAAGCTCCCCATATCCAGCTTCACATCGCGAATAGCGATATCAGGCACACCGCCACCGATAACACCGTCGCGAGTGGTAAATCCAATCGCCCAGTCGAGCGTAAGATCGGCAGTGATGTTGGGCAAACTCGACTCGCCAACATCTGCTCTTAAGCGAAGATCGGCGAACGCTTCGGTTGCGATCCCGGCATTGAAGAGCGTCTTGGCAGGTGTTTGCTTGATCTCGGCAAACGTCAATCGATTCTTGGTATCGCTATCCGGATTCAGGATATCGACAAAGATATTGCCGGCGACACCCGTACCTTTCGACAAGCGATTGTTACCATCGGAATCACCTTCCGTTAGAACGTCGTTGGTGTCACCATCTCGGTTGTAGTCGAATCGATCTATAGCTTCATTGAGCACGGGGCCTTGTGTGAGTCCTGTGCCGGGGTGTACTCCCGTCGAGCCATTATTGAGGATTCCATCGCGATTGAAGTCCTCCATC
>JBEBHM010000756.1:0-4182 GCA_040080875.1 Pirellula sp. | reverse complement strand
ATCCGTACCACGTGTGATCCTCTAAAGGGTGGGAATGCAGGAACTGACGGATGACCCAGAATTCGTACCAATCAGGCCTCGCGTTGGCAGTGTTGTCCAATGGAATGAAAACTGGGTTCAGCTGACGTCGCGTCGCGTCATCGTAGAAAATCTGAAAAACCGCAATATTCATGGAGTTATTCCTGTCACCTAAGTTGCCCTTTGCGTTGCTGGGCCGCTCGCCTTGACTCACCTATGGCACCCAATAAAGCAACTTATACGCATAATCGCGCAATTGCGAGCGGACCTGTGGTGTTGCAGGCCATCCGAATTTGACAGTTCCACCAGGACGACATAAAATCTCAATCACCTGGACTCAGCGCCTAGCATCCATGGCGTCCGTCAAGCATCCCTTGGACTCATTAGCCATGGTTCGTTCAGCTCGAATACGAAAATCGATCGACTTTCTTGAAAAGCGATACCTGTGCGCAGCCGACTTTCAAAATTCCTTGAACCGGCTGGATGTGAATGCTTCCGGCGTCGTTGAGCCGCTTGACGCACTGATTGTCATCAACGATATCAATCAGCACGGAATCCGAACCTTGGCCGCCAAATCTGTGGATTACGCTGGACCGATGATCGATGTCAATGGAGACGGTGGCGTCAGTCCCCTCGATGTATTGATCGTCATCAACTCTCTCAATCGGATCGATGTGGGGTCGGTCGCTCCTGCCGTGCGGCTTCCAAATCAAGACGGAGAGATGGTAGACCTGACGTCGTTCCTAGGCGAACGAACCGTCGTACTGTATTTTTACCCGAAAGATGAAACGCCCGGATGCACGGTCGAAGCATTGGATTTTAGTCACCGAAAGACTCAAATTCAGTCGTTAGGTGCGGAGGTGTTCGGCGTGAGCTTAGATAGTGTTCAGTCGCACAATGAGTTTGCTGACGGCCACAAACTCAACTTCGACATCTTGGCCGATACCGATCGTCAAGTGACCACGGCTTACGGCGCTCTGACAGAATTCAACAATACGCCCATTGCACGGCGAACCACTTTCATTATTGGCATGGATGGTATCGTCAAGAAAGTCTTTACCGACGTGGATGTGCTGATCCACGGCGAAGAAGTCGTTGCAGCTCTTCAGGCCGGCGTTCGATAATACCACTACAACTGCGTTACCTACGCGGTGGAAAACCGGGCGACGAGCTAACCATGACTAACGCAATCCAAATGTCCGATGCGCGGCCAAACGGATCACCGCCGAACCATCCCGACAGGAATTGGATCTATTGGATCATTGGTTGCGCAGGAATTGTGGTGTTGCTTGTCGTAGTCAATAACTTGTTTCCGTCGAAGTCCTTTTTTGGGGAGCCGTCGGATCGCTTAGAAGAATTAGGCCAACGAGCCGAACAATTAATGTCCGATGGGAAGCCAGAATTGGCCATCCGCGAATTGGATAATTTCATCGAGCGTTCTCGCGACAAGGCGCGACTATACGTCGTTCGAGGTGCACTCAATTTTCGTCGAGGAGAATTCGATCAATCGATCGCAGACTTTGACAAGACCATTGAGTTGCAGCCCCAATCCGAGCCGTTTCTTTGGCAACGCGGCATCTCGCTCTACTATGCAAAGAAGTATCAACAAGGACTCGATCAGTTTGCGACCCACTTTGACGTGAACCCGAACGACGTCGAAAACACGTTTTGGCATTTCCTTTGCAACGCAGGCGTGAATGGATTGGAGACGGCCCGCAAAGAATTGAGGCCAGCAGCCAACGACCCACGACCGCCCATGATGCAAATACAAGCCATGCTGCAAGGCGATCTTAAACCGGAACAGGTGATCGAAGCCGCCCGGCAATCTGGCTTGTCCGCTGAAGCCAACAAGATGACCGAATTTCATGGCCTTCTCTACGTTGGATTGTATTGCGACGCAGCAAACCTGCATGATCAAGCAAGAGCCTATCTTACTCAGTGCATCGAACTTGGCTTGCAAGGATATATGACCGACGTTGCGAAACTGCACCTGTCCAAGCTTTCCTTACCTTGAGGTATTCGCGATGCACTCTGAATTCAATGTTGATCGACGACGATTTCTCGCTACGGCTGCCGCGACCGGGGTCGCCATTTCCAGTGCTCCCATGGTTTTGGGAACCGAACAAAAATCGGGTTTGGCTTTACCAGTGATCGGTGAAGGTGAATTCAAGTACGAATGTATTCACGATTGGGGAAAAGATCATCTACCGGCGGGACATAGTTATGGCGGAGCATCTCACGGTGTCACCATCGATCGTCAAGGGATGATCTACATCACGCATCATGGCAATCCTGGATCGATTTTTGTCTTCGATTCCATGGGAAAGTTTGTTCGGTCGATGGTAGATGATCTGCGCATCGACGATCCGAAATCCGGAAACAAAGTGGGGCGCGGGCATGGAATCGATATACGCACTGAAGGGAGCGAAGAGTTTCTCTATTTGTCACCTAATGAAAGCTCTCTCCCCTTCTGCAAGATCAACTTAAAGGGTGAAATCGTTTGGAAGAAAACCAAGCAGAACCTCAATCGTGATAGCGGAGTCTACGACAATCCCAAAACCAACTATCGCCCTACCAACGCAAGTTTCCGGCCAGATGGTGGCTATTATCTTGGAGATGGATACGGCAGTCACTATCTGTTTGAGTACGATGCCAAAGATCGATTTGTGAGGACCATCGGTGGGCCAGGAAAGGAGAATGGAAAGTTCCAAACACCCCATGGACAATGGCTCGATGCTCGTGACGGAACCCCCAAGCTTGTCGTGGCCGATCGAGCCAACGCCAGGCTTCAATTCTTTAGCCTCAATGGCGAACATTTGCGAACACAGGATGGTTTTCTTTTCCCAGCTGATATCGACGTCCAAGGGGATTGGATGCTGGTTCCCGATCTTCATGCGCGGGTTACGATTCTTGACAAGAGCAGTAAGGTCGTTGCTCAACTCGGAGATGATGTTGCATGGCGTGAAAAGGTTCTTGCCAACAATAATGCAATGCGAAGCAAACCAGAACTTTGGCTACCGGGGAAATTTGTCCATCCTCACGATGCCTGTTTTGATGCTGACGGAAACATCTTTGTCGTTGAATGGGTCGTGGGCGGCCGTGTGACGAAGCTGCGTAAAGTTAGTTAGCGCTTAGTTAAGTAGGTTAATTTGGGTGGCACGCTCTGAGGCTTTGCGAAGGGCGTGGTAAGTCTCAAGTGGTCCCACGCCCATCGAAGACTCTGGGCGTTCCACCCAAAAAGACTCTGCGTGCCACCCACGTTCCGATTCTCGTTTATCAAGTTGACAAGGCACTAGATTGGTGCTGGAATTGTTCGAACCTACAGTTCCAGAATCTTGATGTTGCGGTATTCGCATTTCATCTCGACGCCGCCATGAATCTGCAAGCCCAGTGGGGCGGCACCTGAGAATTTGGGATCGGTATACTCAGATGCCTTCTTCTCGTTGATCCAGCAAGTGAACGTGTCTCCTTTAGCTTGAATGCGAAACGTGTTCCATTCTCCTTCAGGTCGCATAAGATTTTTCGCTTCCTTGGCTTGGCCTGACTCGGGGTAGGCTGGCTTTCCGCCCGTATAGAACGAACCCGTCATATCCACGCGCAAGCTACCCGAGACTCCAAGTTGTAGTTGGATTTTTGGTTGTCGCATTTCTATGCCCGTATCAACACCGCGATCGGTCTTTGTTTTCCATCGCACATCAAATTCCAGCAAGAAGTCTTTGTAGGCCTTTTCGGTCCAAAGATAGTGGCCCTTTTTCTCCGCATTGTTCTCTCCGATAAGCACTTCGTTTTCGACCCGCCAAAACTCAGCAGCACCTTCGGCCTTGAAGTTAGTCAAGTCCTTGCCGTTAAAGAGCGGTTGCAGCTTGGGGGTCTGAGCTGAGGTAGTACTGGCGATACAAAACAGAAGAGACAACGCGACGGAGTTATCGTAGAAACGCAGCATGTTGGTGGTCACAATTCTTGTAGAGATTTAGGGGGTAGAGAGTGCAGTGGATCTTGTAAAAGATCTCTGCGATCTGGAAGGTTTAACAACCTCCACACCCCAATTGTAGACTTGACGACGTACTAGTGCTTCATCCAACTTTAATTTTGGGGTAGAGGGATCGCAGTTTTATCCTTGCATCTGCGACCTTGAATTGCCATTCGACACCACGTTGCCGAGTA
>JBEBHM010000106.1:0-15635 GCA_040080875.1 Pirellula sp. | reverse complement strand
CATCAGGTCCGCACCGCGTTTGTCAATCGGAAGATACCCCAGCTCATCGAGGAGAAGAAGTTGAGGGCGCACATACTCTTTCAGTCTTTTCTCTAATGTCCCATTGTGATGGGCCGTTGTGAGAACATTGATCATGTCGATGGCTCGAGTGAACCGGACGCTGATCCCTCTTTCGCAGGCTGCGTAGCCCAATGCAGTCAACAGGTGCGTTTTGCCCAAGCCGGTCGAACCGATCAGCACCGCGCATCCAAACGTATCGATAAATTGAAGATCGAACAGCCGAAGGATTTTCTGTTTGGCGATCCGCTTCGGGAAGCTGAAGTCATATTCCGTTAGCGTTTTGAGCTTCGGCAAGTGTCCGCCCCTGCCAGAAGCGTTACTGTCTTTCGAACTAGCCCAGGAGGAACCGTATAACGATTGCAATCGAATTCGACCACGGCTGTCGGACGCACGTTCGTCATGAGTATTTCATCGGTTTGGTAACAAGTCGCTTTTCGTCGAGGGCTCGTTGTATTTCAATATTCGAAAGAATCATTCCTCGGAGATATCCTCAGCCTGAACAATCACGATGTCTTGATAGGATTAAGGTAATACAGCCATCAGGCTACCGTCTCGCCGAATCGCTTTCACGCGAACACGACCAATACCTCCAATAGTACCTTCTACCAAATTGGGATGAAGATTGGTTCATTCGATACGGATTTATTCTGTGTGGAAAGAAGGAAAGCTACCTAGAAAGTGTAGTTCTTTGCGAATCGAAATGATGGCAGGCCGATTCATTCCGAGCGCTTCAATTGTGGCACACCCTGTTGGCGTCAAACCCTCGAACACAAACTCATCATTTAGCCGAAAGTGTTCGGACCAAATTTGCTCCCGTGGATGAAACAGCCTGACGGTCGCTTGAGTTTGAGAATCGGTAGCGACCAATTCGCTCCCTTGCGAAGGGAACATGTTACGCAGGCAAGTGCAAGATTAGACGCAACAGTTTCGCCGCCTTCTAGTCGTGGAACGATATGATCGATGTGAAAGGTCGCCTCCTGCGAACTCTGAGGCAACAGGCAGTATTCGCAGACCTCACTTCTTCGATGGATTTGTCTTGCGATTCGTGCCAAATTCGGAATGTAATAGAGATGCCTGCTGGTAACTTCTCAATTTTGATTTTACCTTCGACATCGCTGATGCCAACGTAGGGATGATCGGTAACAAGCACAAAGGCGCTCATCCAGGGATGAATGTTGCACGCTACAGGTGCTGGAGTTCTCTCTGCGTGTTTGAGCAGCAATTCAGAGATATTGGCATTGATGAACTTCAGGTTTGTCTCATCGTTCGCAATGAAGTTGAATTTTGGGTTGTAGTTTCGACCATCTCGCTTTCGAACTCGCAAGATTTGATTGGCCCGTATGGAAAGAACGTGCGGTTCGAATCGAAATTGAATCATGTCCAGGATCGCTGGCGATACTGGTGCTGCGACAAGTTCTGGATGGATCGCTTTTCGATCGAACTTGTTAAAGCGTTCGTCGATCATCAACACGACGTTTTGAATTGCGTTAGATATCGGATCGACAACGAGCGTTTCATCGACAATAGGAACACCGCCTGGAATTCCGATCCTCGGTCGACCAACTGGTGTCGGCAGTACCTTCGAGTCCCATTGAACATTCAGCACCAAGTCCGACCATTGCCGACTTTGGACCGCTTCGGTCATACCGAAGAATGCGACTATCGATAAATAAACCGTATATGCATTTGAACGAAACATGATTGCTCCATTAGATATTGACCGGAGTGGCGTCATCTCGTCAGGAGACTCGCCACACGGATTCTCACCGCCAACGGGATCGCAAAGTGCCGCCGCCACTGGATGAATTTTATGTAATTCGACAACAGCTACGTACGTAGCTGCAATCTCCACTTCCCAATCCCGAATCCCAAATCTCAAATCGGCTCGGCTCGCAGGGGGATTGTAAGTCTTCGAGCATTCGTCATGCCAGTACCCCCCCAACCTCAAACCCTAAATCCCAAATCTAAAATCTAAAATCTCAACTTGAAATGGTTATCCGCGTCGAACTCGAATAAACTCATGGATGCCGACCGTCTCAAGTCCGTGGAGCGGCTTCGATAACCCAAGGTTTGCTTATGGCTCGTTCTGTTCGTACTTGTTTTCTGGTCTACCAGTTAGCCTTTCTGAGTGTCTTGATCGGCGGCGCTTCAGGCTTGGCAGACGACGGGCTTGAATTCTTTGAAAAGAGAGTTCGCCCGGTGCTGGTCGAACACTGTTATTCATGTCATAGCGCCGAGGCGTCCGAACTAAAGGCCAATCTTCAGCTAGACTTGAAATCAGGATGGCGTGCAGGCGGAGATTCGGGAGAACCTGCCGTGATTCCTGGGGAGCCCAACGCCAGTCCACTCATCCAGGCGATTAGGCACGACGAAGGTGTTTCGGCGATGCCACCCAAAAAACCCAAGTTGCCTCAAAGCGCCATCACCGACCTGACCACCTGGGTACGGATGGGTGCCCCAGACCCGCGCGATGGACGACTGACTCGGCGTAACTCCGGCACGGACTGGGAAACGGAGTATCAGCGGCGGCTTGATTGGTGGAGCCTTAAGCCGATCCAAGCAACATCGCCTCCAACCGTTAAGAACGAGTTGTGGATTCGCTCCGAAGTTGATCGGTTCATCTTGTCCAAACTGGAAGTGTCTGGACTGAGTCCCACGCAGGACGCCGATCGAACGACGCTGGCCAGGCGATTGAGTTTTGCCCTGACGGGGCTCCCTGCAGATCGCGATGTCGTCGAACGATTTTTAGCGGACGAATCGCCGCATGCTTACGACGGACTGGTCACGACCATGCTTGACAGTCCTCATTTTGGCGAGCAATGGGCACGACACTGGATGGATGTCGTTCACTATTCGGACACGCACGGATACGAATGGGACGTTCCTGCGAAAAACGCATGGCAGTATCGCGATTATTTGATTCGCTCTTTTAATTCCGACGTGCCTTATCGACAACTGGTTATTGAGCAGATCGCAGGTGATCTCGTCGAACCTCGTGTCGATCCCAATAGCCGCCTGAACGAAGCGCTCGTTGGACCAATGATGCTGCGGCTTGGTGAACGCCGACATGGCGACAACTCCGCTGCGGAAGGTATTTCGCAGGAGGCCGTATCCAACATGATCGATACACTTGGCAAAGCATTCCTCGGCACGACCATCGCTTGCGCCCAATGCCATGACCACAAGCTCGATCCGGTTGAACAGCGAGACTACTACTCGCTAGCGGGAATGCTCATGAGCAGCCGCTTCAGTGCACGCCCAGTAGATTCCTTCGATCCCAACGAAGAAATCATTAGCGAATTAAGGGCCATCAAGCGAAAGATACGCGATGAGCTGGCGAGGCTCTGGTTGGATGCGATCGACAAAGCGAATGCGGCGGGCATCCGCGACAAATTCCAAGCCATCCCGGTGGACAAGAAACTGGATACGGCGTTCCCAACATCGCTTGCGGCGTTTTGGAAGAAATCGAAATCGGAGCCGATCACGTCGAACGAATTCGAAAAAGAACGAGAACAAAGAGTGACCGCCAATCGCAGTCAACTTCAATTGATGGCAGATTTTACTGACGAAGGCCTTGTGGGAGGTTGGCGTTGGGAAGGGTTGGGGATGAAACACGGTTGCGTTTCCACAGGCGAGATTGTCATAGCAGGCGAAGGCGAAGTCGCGGTTCAGCATTTGCTTCCAGCAGGTCGTTTTAGTCATGTTTGGTCCCAGCGACTTGCAGGTTCCTTGCAAAGCCCTCAATTCGATACGGCAACGCCCGTTACCTTTTCCATGGAAATCGCTTCAGGAAAGTTTTCGTCCTTGTCGTTCGTGGTGGATCGCGCGCTCAACCCGGAACGGCTCACGTTTCCGAACTCTCCACTGCCTGCATGGAAAACGCTCACCGCCGGAAACTTCGACTCCTTGGAAGGGACCGTGGACAATGCACCTCGTCGCGTCTATTTAGAGCTTGCCACCAAATCACTCAACAACTATTTCCCACCGCGAGTTGGTTATGGCGGCCTCACTGAAGCGGAGACCGCCGACGCCCGTTCATGGTTTGGAGTAACGAGAGTCTATCAGCATGCACCTGGCAAAGCACCGCTGGATGAACTCGATCGGTTCTCGCCATTGTTCGACACTTTTCAAAACGAAGCAGATTGGACCAAGCGGTTGCTGTTGTTGGTGCAAGCAGCCGTCAAGCGTTGGTCAGAGGGCACATGCTCGGACGAAGATGTCCGATTGATGAATGAGGCCCTGCAATTAAAACTGTTGCCCAATGAACGGACAGGGAGTCCGGAGCTTGATCGTTTAGTCCATGACTTTCGAATCACGGAGAAGAAGATACAGTCCGACCAAACGGTCGGTTCGATCGCGGATTGGAACGAAGGTCGCGACGACCGCGTTGGCGTGCGTGGATCGTATTCTGATCTAGGCGCCGCAGTTCCACGCGGCAAAGTTCGGTTCCTCATTGCGAACTCTCAATTGCCAGCTCTTTCGAGCGGACGCTTGGAGTGGGCCAATCGAATTGTTGATCCGTCCAACCCATTGACCGCTCGCGTCTACGTCAATCGAGTCTGGCACTATCTGTTTGGCGCGGGATTGGTAAGAACACCGGACGACTTCGGGCATCTCGGCGATCAGCCAACGCATCCTGAATTGCTAGACTATCTCGCGTCTCGATTCGTACACGAAGGCTGGTCGACCAAGAAACTGATACGATTGCTGGTCACGTCTTCTGTTTGGCGACAAAGCAGTGTGCCGAACAGTAGATCGCTCGAGACGGATCCTGAGAATCGCAGTTGGCACCATTTTCCGATGCGGCGACTGGAAGCGGAAGAAATTCGCGATTCTATTTTGTGGGCATCTGGTAGATTGGATCGGTCCCTGTTTGGTCTGCCCGTAGAACCCTTTCGAACGGCCGAGGATTCTCAGAAGCGGCTCATGAAAGGACCCGTGGATGGTGACGGTCGACGCAGTATTTACCTTAAGATGACTTTGATGGAGCCCCCGAGATTTTTGGCGCTGTTCAATCAGCCGATTCCAAAACAGACGGTAGGTCGCCGCGATTTAACCAACGTGCCGGACCAGGCGCTCGCGCTGCTCAACGATCCATTTGTGGTTGCGATGGCAAAACACTGGAGCAAGCGGCTTGTCGCGGACGACGTTTCAATGGCAGGAGAGAGGGTGGAGCAAATGCTGACCACTGCACTTGGTCGACCCTCGCAACCTGACGAGATTGCGGGGCTAGTTGAACTCGCTCATCGTTGTGCCGAATTGCGAGGTCAAGAGAGTAAGTTTCTATCGAATGAAGCCGCATGGCAGGATGCAGCTCACGCCGTTTTCAACCTTAAGGAATTCCTGTATGTTCGATAGAATCGTTCGGCGCAGAAACCAGTGGGGGTTTGATCAATGAGGAATGAACATAGCGAACAAAGTTGTCCTGGCAGCCAATTCCCTGCTTACTCTCGACGAGATTTTCTGCGACGCTCCAACCTTGGATTTGGGTGGCTTGCGTTCTCAGGATTGGCGAATTTCGGATTGGCGGGATCGTCCAGTTCGGTAGCTTCGCAGGCTAAGTTTCATCATGCACCGCGCGCCAAACGAGTCATCTTTCTCTTTATGGATGGAGGAGTCTCGCATGTGGATTCGTTTGACCCCAAGCCGGAACTGACTCGGCAAAATGGTCAACCTGCCAAGTGGAGACAGGACCCATTGTCGCAAGCTGTCAGCGCCAATCGCAAATGGCTAGGCAGCCCTTGGGCATTCCAGCAATATGGCGAATCCGGATTGTGGGTGAGTGAACTCTTTCCGCATGCAGCCAAAGTGATCGACGAGCTGTGCGTCATTCGCTCGATGGTCGGTGAAACGCCGTTGCATGGAGCTCAGTCCCTTTTGATGCACACAGGCAGGTCGACTGCGGCGGCTCCCAGCATGGGGTCTTGGGTCTCGTATGGATTGGGTAGGGAAAACGAACAGTTACCCGGTTACGTTTTGTTGAACAACGATTGGATTCCCAACGGCGGTTTTCAAAACTTTGCCAGTTCATTTTTACCAGCTACGCATCAAGCGTCGTTGGTTCGGGCCAAAGGAACGCCAGTCGACAATATCGAAGCATCCGATCCAAAGGGCGTTCAAGGTGCCAAGCTGGATTTCATTCGCCGTCAGGATGAAGCCTTCGCGAGCTTACAAGGTGATTCTGAAGTGATCGAATCGAGCATTCGCAATTACGAAACTGCATCGCAAATGCAGACATTGGTACCAGAGTTGTGCGATGTTTCCCAAGAGACTCCCGAAACGTTGCGACTTTATGGTGTCGATCGCGAAAACGACTTCGACAAGTTCTACGCATTGCAATGCCTCAGAGCTCGGCGTCTGATCGAATCGGGTGTGCGATTTGTTGAGATTACTTGTCCCAATACACACAGCAACAACTCGCCTTGGGATCAGCACGGACAACTCAAGCTTCGACATTCAGAAAATGCTCGAATCACAGACCAACCCGTGGCAGCTTTGATTATCGATTTGAAACGTCGAGGCCTCCTGGACGAAACGCTGGTGGTTTGGGCTGGGGAGATGGGCCGAACGCCGCATAGCGCCGGCAATGACGGACGCGACCATCATGTCAGCGGCTATACGATTTGGATGGCAGGCGGTGGAATCCGTGGTGGCATGACCTTTGGATCTACCGATGAAATGGGAATGAGCGCCATTGAGAATCGACTCGATATTCACGACATTCACGCCACGATCCTGCATCAGCTTGGGCTGGACCACACACGACTAACGTATCGATTCGGTGGCCGTGACATGCGATTGACGGATGTTCATGGCCGAGTGGTCTACGAGCTACTCATGGGATAGTCGCTACGATGCTTGGTAATCAGCGAGAAGTGTCGAAAATCTCGTTCGGATTCGATGCGGTCAATGAACGCCTATAAACCTGGTCGATTTCATCAATGGAATCAATTCTTGAAATCTGTTCTTTCAATTCTGTCGATAGGCCATTAAATCGGATTTCAAGCAGTTCGAAAAGCGCTTCACGTTTACCTTCAAGTTTACCTTCACGTTTACCTTCACGTTTACCTTCACGTTTACCTTCACGTTTACCTTCAAGTTTACCTTCAAGTTTACCCTCGCGGATACCTTCGAGCTTGCCGATCGCGATAAGGTCTTTTCCTGATTGAGTATCGCGAAGGTCTGGCAATTGGCCCAACAACATTTCCTCTATCTCCTTCTTACCTTTGTGATATAGCCGCTTTTCAATCCAATTGATGAAGACCTCAAGTAGAACTTCTTTCGTTGGCGCTGGTAGCGTGCTGTTCTTAATCAAAGTATAGCACGGTCCAGCCTCGCGTTCCAGGATTGTGTCTTCTTCGATTACCAGTGGCTGAAAAACAGCGATCAAGGGATGTGTTGGATCCTTAAGTCGGATTTTGGCGATGGCTGTCGTCAATGAAATGGACTGAATAATTTTTGTCCATGGCTCCGTTTTTGGATCCAAGCCTGTGTCCAAGAAAAGGATGAAGCCTCGAATTTCTCGCTTCGGATGCAGTTTTTGAAGCATCGCCATCTGCAGTGCAGTACGAGCGTAGATTAGAGTGTCGTAGTAGCCTTGAAATTCCGCGATTGTGAGTGGACCGTCGACCGAGTCACAAACATGGACGCCATCACTATGAACTTCAATCGATTTGAACGTCATCGATTCTAAACGGCTAGGTCCAGGCAGTTCCCAGCCGGCTATCAAATAGAGCCACTCAGGCCTCGCTTGGAAGATCATGTATATCTGTTTGTCGCTTTCCATGATCACAAGTTTAACTTGGTCTTCTCGGGGTGCGTTCAAGGCAAAAAATTTGACCCGACCAGTTTGTGTCCTTCTCGAATTTTGAATTTTCTATTTTGCCGTCCTCCAATCCGAGACTCCTTCAAGGTACATTAGGACAAAACCCAATCCAACCTTCCCTCCCACTAGCGAGTTACTCTATGAGCCAATCCTCTCGCCGCGAGTTCATTCAGGCAGCCAGTGCAACTTTCGCCGCACCGTACGTTATTACCTCAGCCGCGTTGGGCAACAATCATCGCGCACCGGCCAGCGACCGTATCGTGATGGCTGGCATTGGAATCGGAAACATGGGTCGAGGTGACCAGGCTGCCTTTCTTGGCCGCAAGGATGTGCAGTATGTTGGAGCTTCCGACGTTCGCAAGTCAGTCCGCGAGACTGCCATGGGAAAAGTGAACGAACACTATGGCAATTCTGATTGCAAAGTCTACAACGATTTCCGAGAAGTGCTCGCTCGCGAGGATATCGATGCCGTCCACATTGCCACTCCGGATCACTGGCATGCCATCATGGTCATCGAAGCATGTAGACTTGGAAAGGACGTCTACTGTCAGAAGCCAGAGACGCTCACTCTGCGAGAAGGGCCGTTAATGATCCAAGCTGCACGCCGCTACGGTCGCGTCGTCTCGGGTGGCAGTCAGCGTGTTCTCGAGGACTACCGCGGAATTGTGAATCAATGCTGGGGAGGCGAACTGGGAAACATCAAGTCGATCAATGTCAATGTCGGACCGCTTTCTCAATTATGTAATTTGCCGGCCGAAGATCTGTCCTCAGACATCGATTGGGACCTATGGCTCGGGCCTGCCGCCTGGGCACCTTACAATGCAGCTCGTTGTAGTGGTAGCTTTTCCACGGCGGGCAATAGTTGGCGATCCTACGTGGACTATTCCGGTGGCGGAATGACCGATTGGGGGGCGCATCATTTCGGAGGCGCGACGTTTGCCGTCGACGTGCGCGAGTTACAACCCCAAGAGGTTACTTATCACGATGATAAAGAGGGCAAACACGTAAGCCTTCGTTATCCCAACGGAATCGTCATCACCCACAATCGCCCAAACACCGGCAACCTGGCCGTCGAAGGGACCCCGGGTGAAACTCGAGCGCCCAAGCCGGTGCCGACCTACAAAGGTGAAGGTGGCATTTACGGTGACTTCATCGAGTGCGTTAAAACTCGCGAACGACCTTTCCGAGACATCGAACTTGCGGTCAATTCCATTGCGGTCAGTCACTTGTGCACGATCGCATATCAATTGCGTCGATCGCTCCGATGGGATTCCGCCAAACAAGAGTTCCCTGGGGATGCCGAAGCCAATCGACTCATGGATCGAGCTCGGCGTGAACCCTGGCAAGTATAAGAACCACGATCGTCAACTTTCCCATCATTAAAAAGTCCAACCCTTCGAAAATACAACAGCACCATTCTGAGGACACACGATGTTAGATCAAGCCTTTGAAGCATTAAAAACGTACGATTGGGGCTCGGAACGCAACGTTCTGGAACCCATCCATGAAGCAGTAATTACCACTCGAAACGACATGGCTGCTCGCAAGGAACTAGAGACACGTCTTGCTGCGGTACTGAAGACCCCGATATCGCGAGACGCGAAAGATTTTGTGTGTCGCAAGCTGATGCAAATTGGCTCTGCAGTTTCGGTTCCGACCTTGTCGGACCTGCTCGTTGACAAAGATCTTTCGCATATGGCTCGTTTTGCATTGGAACGCAATGCATCCGCTGAGGCAGCGCAAGCGCTGCGAGACGCATTGCCCAAGTTAACCGGTTCACTCAAGGTTGGTGTGATTAGTTCTTTGGGGCAGCGAAGAGACGCGGCCAGTGTGTCGTTGCTTGCGAAATCCTTAATGGATGGGGACCAAGTCATCGCTCGGGCGGCAGCAGTTGCATTGGGTTCGATTCGAACCGCGGAATCCGCCAAGGCACTCCACGAAGCCAAACCTGCGGCAGCCGAAACGCTGATCGCTGTAACCGATGCCAAGCTTGCATGTGCCGAAGGGATGTTGAATGCTGGTAACTCTGGCGGGGCAAAAGCGGTTTATCAATCTTTGCTTGGTGATTCGCAACCCAAGCACGTTCGAATTGCTGCAACTCGCGGAATGTTGTCGTGCGCAAGCAAGACCTCGTAGTGTTTGCTGCCAACCCTATTTTTGATCAACTGGAGACTCAAACGTGAATTGTCGTTACTGGCTAAGAGTGGGAAGCATATGTGTCTTCGTTGCCATGGGCGTTTGGGCAAACGCTTCCGTCGCTCAGGAGCCAACGGGCGAGCTCGTTCGCATGGTGATTGAGCTGCTTCAGAACAGCGACAAGGATATGCGCGCCATCGCATTGGAGCAGATTTGCTATGAAGCCAAAGGAACCGGCGCAACGACGCAATTCGCATCTCAATTGCCAAAACTCAATTCGGAGGCACAGATTGAATTGCTTCGCGCGCTAGGGACACGTGCGGATGTCTCCGCCAAAGCACTTGTGCTGTCCGTTCTGAAGTCCAGTGGTGACACCGGCGTGCGTGCCGCAGCCATGGGCACACTTGGTGAGTTAGGAGATTCGACGGATCTGCAACTTTTGATGTATGCACTCAAGGATGACTCAACGGATATACAGTTGGCAGCGAAGAAGAGCCTTACGCGACTGCGCCCGCCAAATATCAATTCACTTCTTGTGGATGCTATGAAGAACGGGGACGCTGTCAGTCAGGCTGCGATGATCGAGGTTTTGGTGGCTCGCCGCGCCTCGGAAGGCATGCCTCAAGTCGCGATGGCTGTGATGGGTCGAGAAGCCAAAGTTCGTCGCGCAGCAATGTCTGCACTTGCGGAACTGGGCTCTGCAAAACAAATTCCTGAAATGATTCAAGGAGTTTTGAAAGCTGAAAAAGGAGCAGAACGAGACGCAGCCGAGAGGGCTGTCGTCAACCTTTGTAACCGCATTGCAAAACCAGAGTCTCGGGCTGATGCGGTTCTTGTTGCTAGATCGCATTTAGACGACGCCTCGCAGTTGGACTTGCTGTCGGTCGTTGCAAAAATCGGTGGGCCAAAGGCTCTTGAGACTGTGGAATCAACCATGGCAAGTGCGAATCCTGCGCATCACGAATTCGGTCTCAAAGCCTTTTGTAACTGGCCTGACTCAGCAATCACCGACAAACTGGTCAAGCTGATCGAGAGCACTGCGAACGCGGCTGAGCGAGGTTTGGAATTCAAAGCCTTGGTCCGGCTTGCAAGCACTCGCGACAGACGCAACGACGTAGACCGATTGGCTCGATTCAAGCAAGCGATGACGCTAGTAAAATCTAATGAAGAACAAGCATTAGTCATCGACAAATGCCGCTCGGCATACTCCGTCGATACGTTGCGATTCGTATTGCCGTACGTCGATCAGGCGGATTTTGCTGAAGTCGCATGCGAAACGATTGTGGAACTAGCTCACCATCGCGAGATTCGTGAACCTAACAAAGCGGAATTTGACAAGGCACTGGACCGAGTCCTGCAAATCAGCAAAAATTCAGTTATCAAAGATCGAGCTCAGCGATACAAAAAAGGTGAAACATGGCAACGCCCGCGCGGCAACTAGTACGAAAGCGCAGGTTGGCGTTGAGTCTACCGTTACAAACCGCTCAACCGGTTTTGCGGAGCAAAACCGCCACATGTTGCGCTGTAGTACTAGTTAGCGCGTCGTCCAGATTAGGGTTGAGCCGCAGCTACTTGCCGCGTCTTAAACAAATCATGGAATCGCAGCTAGCGCGCTTGCGGCTCAAGTTAATCCTAAGTCTTAATATAGACAGTGCAGGAGAGCAATTGAGCTCATTACCAGCTTTGTAACATAACCAGCCCATGTCTTGAAAACGATGCGACACACCTACTTGTTTTTGATGGTTCTTGGATTTCCCACTTCGGCCTGGGCGCAGCAGCCTCCCTATGAGATTACGCTACCTGCGGACCCACCCTATTATCGCGTGCGATACGATGGCTCGACGGAGCCGGGGGGGCTCGTATTTCCGGTGAGCTATACGATTTGGATTCCTCCTCAGGTAAAATCGCTGCGGGGCGTTGTGGTCCATCAACACGGTTGCGGTGAGGGCTCCTGCAAATCAGGCCAGACGGGTGCCTTCGACTTGCACTGGCAAGCGCTTGCCCAAAAACATGATTGCGCTCTTTTGAGTCCCGTTTACGAACAGCCCCAGGCCGCCGACTGTTACCTTTGGTGTGATCCTCGAAACGGATCGGATGTCGTATTTCAGAAATCGCTTGCAGATCTCGGTGCCATGTCTGGACATCCTGAACTTGCAAGCGTGCCGTGGGCACTCTGGGGGCATAGCGGCGGCGGGACGTGGGCAGGTGGCATGGTGCTCTTGCATCCTGAGCGAATTGTAGCTGCGTGGCTTCGCTCAGGTGTTCCATCGTTAAAGCCAACCGATACCAAACCCAATCCTTATTCCATCTCAGATGCCGTGTGCGAAGTGCCTGTCATGTGCAATCTAGGCACCAAAGAAGGCGTGACCGTCAAAGAAGGTCCTTATGTCAAAGTCTGGGAAAACACCGAGTATTTTTTTACGACCATGCGGCGTAGGGGATCGCTCATCGCAGTATCGATCGACCCATTATCCAGCCACGAATGCGGAAATCAACGTTACCTTGCGATGCCCTGGTTTGATGCTTGCCTCACCGCACGCTTGCCTAGTCCAAGCGGCACGGTTCTAAAATCGATGCCAAAGAGCGATGCCTGGGTCGTACATCTCAATGCGGAGGACTCGGCAAAATCGGTGGCTGGCAGCGCATCGGAAAACGAGGGGCCGTTGGAAAAATCTGCTTGGCTACCGAACGAGCGTATCGCCAAAGCTTGGTTAGAGTACGTAAAGGACACAACGGTGAGCGACACCACGGGCCCACCTGCCCCAAGCCAGATTCAAGTTTCTGGCAACGAAATCACTTGGCAGGCGCAAGCGGACTTAGAAAGCGGGCTGGCTGGGTTCATCATCGAAAGGGACGGAAAAGAGATTGCGCGCGTTCCCGAAGAAGCAAATAATCCGAGAGGCCGCCCCATGTTCCAAAACAACTCGTACAGCGACACGCCAACCCAGCCTCTGGTCCAAATGCGGTACGTAGATACGACCGCCACAGCAGGTGCCAAGCATCAATATCGCGTGATTGCAACCAACACCGTTGGACTCAAATCCAAGTGAGGCAAAAAGAGATAAAGGCGTTGTCGAGGGTCAGAAGATAATCAGCTGACGTATACGCGTCGGCTGATTACTTTTTTCATGGCGTGCAAAGTGTTATGGTTGCGCATACTCAGGTCGGTTGCGCATACTCAGGTCGGTTGCGCATACTCAGGTCGGTTGCGGAGCAACCGACCTACGTGTCTACGCCGTCGCCGCCGATTGGTGCTTTGTTTTCTTTTGTCTCCGTTTTTTCACGCCATGGCTTTTTGTCGAGGTAACTCTTGAGCTCGTTTTCCATCTGTTCTGTTTGAGGCTCCGCCAGTTTCTTTGCCAGCTCCACACATTTCTTGGACCATTCGACCGCCTTGTCAAAGTCCCCTAACTCCGCGTGCGCGGCTGCTAACGTACTCAAAATGTGCGGCTTTTCGTAGTTGGTCAACTTGCAAGCCTCCTCCGCGTATTCAAGAGCCTGTTTGCCGTTGCGAAGGTTATCGATGGGTGTGGTGGAGAGCACCCACGAAAGGTTGTTGAGGATTCCCGATCGATCTTGATCGTCCTTTGGAATGTATTTGAGCGCCTTTTCGAAATCGAGGATGGCGTTGGAGTGATCGCCAATGCTCAAGCGAGTATCGCCCCGCAATCGATAGGCTTCCCACATCTCTTGATCGGCTTTGATGACTTGATCAAAGACTTTGATGGCCTGTGTTGGCCGATTGTCTTGCGAGTAAAGAACCCCTAATTGCATGAGCAGGCCAGGGTCTGTGTTCGCGTCTTTGGGCAACGCTTTAATTATGGTCTGAATATCATTGATTGCATCTCCAAACCTTAATTGTTTGGTAGCAATCATCGAACGGAGCAGAACCGCATCGGCTCGATTGGCATCGATTTCAATGGCCGCATCCACGTCTTTCCGGGCCTGCTCCAAGTCTTCGGTCTGATCTTCGGACTGCATTAAAATTTTGGCTCGCATTAGCAAACCGTCAACGTCCGACTCCGTTAGGGAAAGAGCGAGGTCCATGTCGGCTTTTGCGAGTGCAGCGTTTTGGTTTTCCGAATGAACCTTGGCGCGCGTTTTCAACAATGCAGTTGATTTGGGTAGGATTCGAATCTTGTCGGTGAGCAATTCAAGTGCCAAGGTAATTCGCTTGGGGTCGGTTGCCATCAATTCCGCGGTATAGCAAATAAGAATCTCGTTCTCAGGGCTCGATTCCAAAACAGACCTAAAGAAATCGATCGCTTCCTCCACTTTCTTTTCTTGAACCAAGTTGTTTTTCAGAATCGTCATGCTGGCCAGATTATTCGGATTGGCTTGGACCGAAAGCTTCAGGTCAGCGATAACATCTTCGGTCGTCTTCCTCATTCCAGCTCTCATCATGAGAAGCTTGCTCAGCTTGGCTTTGGATTCTGCGTCAAATCGCTTGACGTTAGGTAGGAGTTTCTCAATTCCCGCGTCGGCAACTTCGAATGCTTCTTGGAGCTCATTGCGACTCGCGAGAAGTTCCGATTTGAAAAGATAGGCATCTACCAGGGTTGGGTCGTACTTGATGGCTTGGCCAAGATCCTCGATGAACTCGTTGATCATTTTGTTCTTGCGCGCAGCGTTCATTCGACCTCCCGCCAAAGCGGGAATGGACTCCCTGGTCTTTTGGACATAGCTAGAGGCAATCATCTTTTTTGCGGCTTCGGCGTCGACCGCGTCAAGCCCCTTTTTCAGCGCGGACTCGGCAAGTCCGATGATTTCTTTCAGCGTTTCGATCGAATCGACGTTGAGTCGCAATCTGCAGGCCTCTTCGAAATCCTCTTCTCCCGCTTGAGCATCAGGGATGGTAAGCGGAATTGGTTTCGCGGGAGGTTGTTTTGTTTCCTGTGAAATCGCGACGCTCGAAGTCGAAAACGCAGCGCCAGATAGGAAAAGCAACGATGCGAACGCAAAAAATTTGGTCCTGAAGCGTTGTGAGAGCGGGATTTGCGGGAGTTTGGATTCGTGCATGGCGAAACCCTAGTGTCTGACTGTTGAAACGGTAACCAAACGTCGACCAATAACGAGCGTCGACGACTTTGTCATTGTAGCGTTTAGTCCAATACGAAAAGAAGTTCGATTTGGATTCTTATTCTTGTTCAAAATTCTTTGGGACGCGAGACTTAGGATCAGGCCAAGCCGACACCAATCGCTGCATATACTGAAAAAACGGCGAAATTTGCCGGGCTTTTTCTAAACGGATCGGATTCGAGATGAAATAGACATACGCTTCCATCTCGGCCATTCCGATATCGCATTCCGCGCTGACCATTTGTACACGGACAACTTCCCGCACGTATTCATTCTCTTTTCCCAGGGCCGAGCACCCCTCGATTCGGTCCAAGTTGGCGATCGTGGCCGGCATATCCGTTGCTTTAAATTGCCATAATTCGCCAAGCAACCACTGGGAGCCATGGGCAGCCGCCGGATAAGGGCCCAAGTCAAAAAGATCTGCTTGAATCAATCCCGGCGTGACACACAACGGCTCTCGTGGCCAAAGTTTGCCCCGAAGCTGCCCACGTTTAAGTGTGCCGTAAACAAAGAACGCCGAAATCAGGCTCTCCCC
>JBEBHM010000755.1:0-4192 GCA_040080875.1 Pirellula sp. | reverse complement strand
CTCGTGGTTGCTGCGACTGGCACAGGCAAAACGATGATCGCCGCGTTTGATTACGCCCGAGTGGCACAGCAACTTGGAAGAAAACCTCGGTTGCTGTTTATCGCGCACCGCAAAGAAATTCTCAATCAGGCCTTGGCGTCGTTTCGTTGCGTAGTGCGGGATCAGAACTTTGGCGATCTACTTGTTGATGGTAACTATCCTGACCAACTCGATCATTTGTTCTGCTCGATCCAAAGCTACAACTCGCGTAGTCTGATAGATGAAGCGGCGGATCGATTCGAGTACATCGTGGTGGATGAGTTCCATCACGCGGCCGCGCCGAGCTACCAAGCATTACTTGGGCACGTTCAGCCAACTATCTTGCTTGGTCTGACAGCAACTCCCGAAAGATCCGATCAACTCGACATTTTGAGTTGGTTTGGTGGACGAGCCAGTGCAGAGATCCGGCTGCCTGATGCGATCAATCGTCGTTTGCTATGCCCTTTCCAGTATTTTGGCGTCGCTGATTCAGTCGATCTCACTGGCCTTGCTTGGCAGCGAGGTGGTTATCGCGTCGATGACTTGGATCGACTTTACACTGGCAACGATATCCGCGCAAAGCTAGTACTTGAAAAGCTGTGCGATACTGTCCTGAATCTTTCAGACGTTCGGGGATTAGCCTTTTGTGTCAGTGTTGCCCATGCCGAATTCATGGCAAGGTTCTTCAATGACAACGGCGTTTCGTCGATTGCCCTGTCAGCCCAGTCAAATGATGAGGAACGGAACTCAGCGCAACAGCGACTGCGGGATCGCACTATTAACTTCATCTTCGTTGTCGATCTCTACAACGAAGGTATCGACATTCCTGAAGTTGATACCGTGTTGTTTCTGCGACCGACGGAAAGCCTCACGGTATTTCTGCAGCAGCTCGGTCGTGGACTTCGGTTACATAGCGAGAAAGATTGTCTGACTGTACTCGACTTCATTGGCGCGCAGCGTAAAGAGTTTCGTTTCGCCAGCCGGTTCCGGGCCCTTAGCGGCAAGCCGACCGCCAAGCTCGACGACGAAATAGAAGCCGAGTTTCCGCACTTACCCAGCGGTTGCGTGATCAAACTGGAGCGAGTGGCTCAACAGCGAGTGCTCGATAACGTACGCGAATCGATTCGATTGGTACGCCCGCGAATGTTGGCCTCGTTGCGAGACTTGAAGCAGTACCTTGGGCGAACGCCGACGCTCGAAGACATCGTCGACTACTTTGAAACATCTTTGGATGAATTGCTGAAGCGAGGCTTGTGGTCTCGTCTGTTGGCCGACGCGGGGATCGGCGACTCCATCGATGCGCCCGACGAACAGCAACTTGCAAAGGGACTTTGCCGACTCAGCCACATCAATTGTCCACAGCAGATAAGGGCTTTGACAGAGTATGTGCAGTCGCCCAGTCCAGCCGCGGCTACCAAATCACCAGCGATCATCGAAATGCTGCACACAACACTGTGGGGAACCCTGCATTCGGAGTTGTCGCTCGAAGTAGCCGAGCAAAGATTGCGATCCAATCCGTCAGCGATCCTCGATCTCCGCGCCGTCTTGGACTACCGACTTAAGCATTCTCCCCTGATAGCGTCGCCTAGTTCATCTGCTTACGACCCTCTAGCGATCCACGCAACCTACACCCGAGACGAGATTCTGGTTGCGCTCGGCCACTGGAGTTTCAACAACCGGCCGAGCCAGCGCGAGGGCGTCTTACATCTAAAGGACCGTAAATTCGATGTCTTCTTTGTGACGCTGCAGAAGTCCGAAGACGAATATTCGCCGACTACGATGTACGAGGATTACCTCATCTCGCACGATCTGTTTCATTGGCAATCGCAAAGCAACACGTCCGAGCAATCGCCAACGGGACAACGATACATTCGACACACCGATTTGGGCTATACACCACTGCTGTTCGTACGGGAGACCAAGAGCTTGCCCTCGGGCCTGTCGGCACCGTATCACTTCCTCGGCCCATGCAAGTACGTCAATCACACAGGCAGCCGGCCGATTAGTATCACTTGGAAACTGCTTCACTCAGTACCAACTCGCTTGCTTCGGACGATGGCTCGCCAAGTCGCCGTGTAGGTGTTAAGCACAGAACTTGTGCTCGCGGTGCCAAGCGAGGTGCTGGGGATCGGGCCACAGATTTGTGCTTGCAGGTAATGCGATTTTCAAGCCGTGGAAATCTCGCAATGACTTCTGGGCACGCGTGTCTTCGTCGAAGGCCGAGTGAGCGACGATGATATGGTAGTCATCGTCTAGCGACCATAGACCTTGGTCGAACATCCAGTGGGCGTTCTTGCAAAGCGCGATGCCGTTTTTGGGATCGTTGTTGCGAGACTCAGAAAACTGGTGGATGTGTGCCGCATCGATAATCGACGCTCCGTCAATCGTTGTAACTCGGTATCCAGTCAACGCGCAGGTGTAATTGTAAGCGGCTACAATATCCAAGCGGAATCGAACATCGCGTCCACTTTGATAAGACGACTCACTTTCGCAAACTGTGGAGTTGTTATCGGACAAGTCTGCTATCGAGAGGTTCACAAGACTAGCCAGAGCCACTTGCTCTATTTGCTCGAAATAGGATCGAATCAAAACACCGCGTGCCATCGATCGGAAATCTGCCGACTGCGCGAGGCTAAAGAACTCTTCATTGACCTTTACGAACTGTGTTGCCTTCGGATCAAGAGATTCTGTTCCGTCTTTTGTGAAAGCTGACCAGACGCCATCTGATGACAGGTGATAGAACGGAAGACGAATGTCCATCCGCTGAGTTCGGCGATGCGCGACAATGGTACCGAATTGACTGAATCGAAACGCAAGCTCCGGTGTGAGCTTCAATAGCCGGCCATGTAGATCGCCATTCTCGATCATTTCCAGAACCACTAGCAACAACAAAGGTTTATGCGGTGCCAATCCCTGCGATCGATTGACGCGGAGCTTTCCTAATGTCGCTAGCCATCGATATTGCGAATCCACTTGTTGATGTCACTTCCAATAACTGAATGCTTGGGAAAACAACAAGTATAGCGAATTGGCGTTAGGCCGCTTTCCGTGAGTAGTGCTTCAGCAGGCCCCCCAGCCGTTCTTTACAGCTGATGCTTGACAGTGGAATCATTGCGGTTTCGGTTGATTGCATTTTCGACTTCTTAGTGCGTTTAGCTTTTGCGGTCGGAAGTACAATGTTCTCAAGCGACTGATGAGGCCTCTCCGTATGGTAATGCTCGCGATACTCCGAACAGAGGTGATCGAAGTGCGACTTGCCAAACACCACGAAATGATCGAGGCATTCTTGCTGTAGCGTCTGACTGAATCGCTCGACGTACGCGTTGGTGTTTGGCGACCGAAAGGCAGAGACTTTGACGTCACGTTTGCCACCCGAGAATGCCTCGTCAAACGTTTTGGTGAACTTCGTATCGCGATCGTGCATCAAGAGTTTGCACGACAACTTCTCTTCCTTCACGTGTTGCTTGAACGCTTCGGCTTGTTCTAACACCCAGGCTTCATCGGGATGGTAACTCGCAGGCGTGATGAAGACTCGGCGTGTTTCCAAGTGCAGAAAGACCAAGACAAACAGGTCGCGTAGGCCAGTCTTCGAAACGACCTTCTTAGAGTAGAAGTCGCATTGCCACATGGTTTTCGCATGGCGTTTAATGAACTCGTCCCAGGTGCCAGGACCTCGTTTGGGGCCGACATCGTAGCCGTTTCTTTTGAGGATGTTTTTCACAGTATTGCGAGTCACCGATTCGATCCCCAGCTTCTTCAGCTCGCCGAGAATCCGTGTGTAGCCCCACGAATTGTCCTTCGCCAACTTTAGGATTAGCTTCTCAATCTGCTCGGCCGTGCGCGGCCTGCCGACGTTCTTTCGGGTCTTGGCAACCTTGTCCGAAGCGTCGCGAATCCACCGCCGGATCGTCGATGGGTGGACGATCGTGGCCAGCTCGTTGAGCGCCGATCCCAGGTTCTTAGCAAATCTAACCAAGCGATTCTTTTCGCGATGAGTTAGAATGATACGCTCGGGAAGTCGACTCCGAAGGATCTGGTTTTCGGCCTTGAGGTAGCTCACCTGGCGGGCCAATTCCTTGCTAGTGGAGCCGGCGATGACGAGCATTAGTGACGTGTATATGTTGCGAAAGCTGGCCATCGTCGAAACAGTGGATTTCCTGATAAAAGCTTGGGC
>JBEBHM010000754.1:0-4194 GCA_040080875.1 Pirellula sp. | reverse complement strand
CAATACAACTTGCAAAAAGCGAGTTTCGCTGTCGTCGTCAATTTAAAAGTGATTTAATTATCCCGGACTATGTTGCCAGATTTCCTGCCCTTGCACCTGAGCTCGAACATGCCTTGTCGCAGTTGGAAAAAGAGAATTGCAAACAAGATGCCAATCAGGAACGCAAAAGCGATTTCGTCGATACTTTGGCTTTGAACCCGTCCGAAAACAACTTGAAACCATCCGAAGTCATTCCGGCTCGCATCGGTCGATTTCGTGTCGAGAGCATTTTGGGGCGAGGTGGATTCGGAGTGGTCTATCTCGCTTTCGACGAGCAGCTTGAGCGTAGGGTGGCAATAAAACTCCCGCATCCGCGTTTCGTACAGCGCCCAGAAGATCGAGAGATCTACATCAAAGAAGCAAGAATGGTAGCAAGTCTTGAGCATCCCAACATCGTTCCCGTTCACGAAGTCGGCAGCACTCCGGAATATCCGGTCTTTATCGTGTCCAAATACATCGTTGGCCATGACTTGGCCACGCAATTGAAAAGAGCGACTCCTTCATACCTTCAAGCTACCCAATGGATCATCGAGCTAGCCGACGCCTTGCGGGCAGCCCATAAGCAAGGCATCGTCCATCGCGACATCAAACCACCGAATACGCTGATCGACCGGGAGGAGCGTGTCTATTTGCTCGATTTCGGTTTGGCACTGCGCGATGAAGACGTTGGTAAGCAGTTGCTGGTTGGGGGCACTCCGGCTTATATGAGCCCCGAGCAAGCACGCGGCGAAGGTCACCGCGTCGACGGACGCAGCGATATATTCAGCCTTGGGATCATGTTCTATGAATTGCTGACGGGTCGCCGTCCATTCCATGGCGATTCGCAACATGCACTGTTTGAGCAGATCACCGAGCTTGATCCGAAACCGCTTCGTCAATGGAACGAATTGGTTCCCCAGGAACTCGATCGCATTTGTTTCAAGATGTTGGCTAAACGGAAGTCAGAACGCTACTCGAGCGCCATGGACCTAGTCGACGACTTGCAGGCTTTTCTAGCCAATTCAATTTCGGCTTCATTGCAATCTGCACCGAATCGCCAAAGCGATGCCAACTCTACAGACACGCAGCGATCAGGCCAGACCCCCACACCGCATACTGCAACGCCGACATCGGGTTCCAGCCCCTTGAAGATTATTCCCAAAGGATTGCGGTCCTTCGATCAACGCGATGCCGATTTCTTTTTGGAACTGCTGCCCGGTCCGCGCGATCGAAATGGCCTGCCTGAGTCGGTCGGATTTTGGAAGTCTCGACTGGAGGAACGCGATGCGGATCAAACGTTTGCCGTGGGATTATTATATGGTCCATCAGGCTGCGGCAAGTCGTCGATGATGAAGGCTGGGCTACTGCCGAGACTTTCGCCAGATATCATCGCAATCTACTTGGAAGCAACGGTGGATGATACGGAGCGAACACTTCTGGCAATGATTCGCAAGAAACTGGGTAGTACGGATGCGGAGTCGACCACGAGCCTTGTCGATTTACTTCATGAAGTTCGGCTTGGCCGAATTCTGCCGCGCGGAAAGAAACTCGTCATTGTGATCGATCAGTTTGAGCAATGGCTGTTTGCTCATTCCAAAGTTGCAGGCGAACCACTTTTGGAATCACTGTTGCAATGCGATGGCGCTCGAGTGCAAGCCATCGTTATGGTACGCGATGATTTCTGGATGGCGGCAACGCGATTCTTTCGCGATCTCGATATACCTTTGTTGGAGCGAATCAATTCGGCCGCCGTCGATCTATTTGACGTGGATCATGCGGAGCGGGTATTGAAAGCCTTTGGACGTGCATTTGGAAAACTCGCGTCTGACGGAAAGGAAGACCGACAAGATCGTAAGCAATTCATTACCGAGGCAGTGAACGGGATGTCCGAGGAAAACAAAGTGGTCTCGGTTCGGCTTTCGTTATTTGCTGAGATGATGAAAGGCAGACCGTGGACTCCGGAATCGTTGCGAGAGGTTGGTGGTACGACGGGCGTTGGCACCACATTCCTAGAGGAGACGTTTTCAGCATCCGGAGCGCCGCCCCAGCACCGCTATCATCAAGAGGCTGCGAGATCGTTATTGCGAGCTCTAATGCCTCAGGCTGGAACGGAAATGAAAGGTTCCAAACGTTCAGCCAATGAGCTTCGAGCCGCTTGTCAATATAACAATCGCCAACGGGATTTCGATGACCTGATTCGAATCCTGGACAAGGAATTACGACTCATTACGCCCACCGATCCCGAGGGAAGTTTGGGCGACAGCGAGGCGTCTTTGCGAGACTCCAGCCAGCGCTACTACCAGCTCACGCACGACTACCTCGTGCCGTCGCTGCGTGATTGGCTGACGCGGAAACAGAAAGAGACTCGCCGAGGTCGCGCGGAGTTGCGACTGGCAGAGCGAGCAGGAATGTGGAGTGCCAAACGTGAGAACCGCTACCTGCCTTCGTTTTTTGAGTTTGTAAACATCGCATTTCTAACCGATCGCAACACATGGACGAACTCGCAAGGCGCCATGATGACGAAATCACGACAGTTCTACGCGTTTGTCGGCAGCGGAATTGCAATATTGATTGTGATCGCGATGGTTGGCTGGTTCATAAAACAGGATCGCCAGCTTCAAACTGACCAACGATCGCTCTTGAAAAGCTTGGCGATAGCAACTATCGACGATGTTCCCGGTTTGTTAAAAGAGATCAAAAAATCCCGGGTTCCGAAGAGTTACATTATGGAGGAATTGGAATCGACGACTAATCCAGATGGAAAACTGAAAATGCGTCTTGCGCTAGTAGAGTACGACGAGCAAGAAAGGATAGGCTTACTTGAAGAACTCCTCAGGGCTGAGCCGGTCAAAGTGCCGGTCATCGGGGACGTTCTTGCCAGTAACGATGAGCAACTTTTCGTCGCAAATTTGCTGGATAGCGTTAGCCGAATCAAACTTGCCCCTGTCCCGGAAAACACAGGCGGCCCTTACAAGAAAGAGAGGATACTCCAAGCCCAGAAGTTGGCAAACGTCGCGATTGCGGCCCTTCGCTTGGGGGCTAAAGATGGGTATCTGGAAGCTTTGCAAGTAAACGACGATCCAGAAGTTATGACCCAGTTCATTCATCGCTGTCGAACCGGTGGAGTGCTGGCAATCGAACTATGGAATTGTGTTAGTGAACAACTTGCTAGGCGCGACAAGCATGCACCGGGAGATCGCGTCAAGAAAAATCAGTTGCTATTTGGACTACTTTTGGCGCTTGGGGAGTTTCCTAACGATGCAATAGATGCAGATATGGTAAACAAAGTAGCTAGTTTGTTTAAAACGGATCCCAGTGCAGCCGTTCACGGAGCCACCGGTTGGCTATTGCGGCACTGGCAGCGTACCAATCTCGTCGACGAGATCGAACGAACACCAGCGAATTACGATCGATCCAGGGAGTGGTTTCGGTTGTTAGTCGACGCAGGTGATCGACGAAAGTTTTCTTATACTTTTGTGGTATTTCCAGCGGGCGAATACACGATTGGATCGCAGGCTGACGAACCAGATCATGATGAGGATGAACGACTTCGAGATATGGAAATTGCCTTTCCATTCGCATTACTTGACCGAGAGATTACGGTACGGGAATTACTCGCGTTTGATCCGAATTTTTTCCGCGACACAACAATGTCATTGGATTCTGATTCAGAAAAGGCGGGAGGCTTCGTTAGTTGGGACGACTCAGCGAACTTCTGTAAATGGCTGACGGAACATGTCGAGATTGTTGGCTCCCCTGTGGCAATCCAAGAATCCTCTTCACAGTCTCCGCAAATCAACCGATTCGACTTTCGATTGCCACACGATGCTGAATGGGAAATTGCCTGTCGCGGCGGAATGAGGACAATGTTTTCGTGTGGAAGCGATGTGAGCTTACTAAAACACTATGCGTGGTACGACAAGTTCGAGTCAGGAATTGCTTCGCGCACGTTGCGACCGAATTTTTGTGGGTTGTTCGACATGCACGGCAATGTCTTCGAATGGTGTAACGACGACTTTGAATCGTGGAGTGATTCGGCGATCAAGGCTTCTACTGATACGACCGAACCACAGAAAGTATTGCGGAGCGGCGCATGGCACTATGCAGCAGTCGCGATTCGGTCAGCCAATCGAAGTTCAGGTGGTCGAAATTCACCTGGCCTCCGGTCGTGTGGAA
>JBEBHM010000105.1:0-15728 GCA_040080875.1 Pirellula sp. | reverse complement strand
GTGAGCGGCATCCCCGTGAGCGGCATCCCCGTGAGCGGCATCCCCGTGAGCGGCATCCCCGTGAGCGGCATCCCCGTGAGCGGCATCCCCGTGAGCGGCCGAAGCATGACCGTCGTGACCTGACTCCAAATACGTTCCCAACTGGACCCCGCCAAAGTAACAAAGTGCGGCCAACAGCAACGGACCCGACACTCGCTGATGGAACTTGTTAGCGATAATGAGGCTATACAGGTAGTAAATCAAGAATGCTACTGCGAGGATCGCAGGGAGAATACACAAGTTCAGAAGGTAGTTGTTGTCCGTATGAACGGGAGGGTTCATTTGCGATTGGAAATGCTTGCCCGGCAACAACCCCAGACCCCACTTGTGACTATACTCGACGGCCTTTACGCCCAAGAAAATAGCGGCACATCCAAGAGTCGCACCCAACATTCCGATCAGCGTTTTGGTTTCCTTGAGCTGCGCGGCGCGTACCGCCCAAGCCATCGTCAGCGAACTGAACAAAAGCACGCCCGTATTGATGGCGCCCAGTTTTTCATTCAAAAACTGTGAGCAAAACTCGAACACTTCCGGATTGCGGTTTCGATAGAGCGAATAGGCGCAGAACATTCCGCTAAAAAACAAAACTTCGGTGACTAGGAAAAGCCACATTCCGAGTTTGCCGGCGTCAAACTGCTGTTGGGCGTCATCGAAATGGTGAGCCAACCATACTGGATGTTCATGATGATCGTCATCGTGATGCGGTTGGGTTACGTCGTGGGCTACCGTAGTAGACATAGTTCAATTGTTAGGTTGGGTGTTGCTCGCTTCCGATCCTAACCGAGGACCGAAGCGTTGTATCGAAGTGCGAGTGAGGCTATTTCTTTTTCTTGTAATAGCCGCCAATTTTCGAATCGTATTCAATCTTGGAGAAGTCGTACGGATCGCCCACGTGTGGTGGAGTACTGAAATTGTCGTGAGGCGGTGGTGTCGAACACTCCCACTCTAGCGTGGCTCCACCCCAAGGGTTGACCGGTGCCTTCTTACCGTAGAAAAGCGAATGCATCAAAGTGATGAACGCAACCAAAAGCCCGAACCCGAGCATAAATGCTCCGATGGTCGAATAGCGGTGGAGTTCTTGGAATTCCTGTACATAGCTTGCGTACCGTCGGGGCATGCCTCGTGTGCCAAGTACGAACTGTGGCAAGAAAGTCAAATTGAAACCGACAAAAACGATCGCTGCAGAGCAAATCCCAGCAAAATCGTTGAACATCTTGCCAGTCATCTTTGGCCACCAGTGGAATACGCCACCCAAAAAGGCCACCAAGGTTCCACCCATCATCACATAGTGAAAGTGGGCAACGACGAAGTAGGTGTCGTGCAAGTGCATGTCGGTTGAAAGAGCACCCAAGAACAAGCCGGTCAAGCCACCAATGGTGAACAAGAAGATGAACGCGAGGGCATACAGCATGGGCGTGTTGAGCGACACGGTCCCTTGATACATCGTTCCAACCCAGTTAAACACCTTAATCGCAGACGGAATCGAAACGGTAAACGTCAAAGCGCTAAAGACGATGGTTGTCACATCGGCCATACCTGAAGTAAACATGTGGTGACCCCAGACCAAGAATCCGAACAGCGCGATCGCGACCGAGCTATAGGCGATCATTCGATATCCGAAAATGCCTTTGTGGCTATGGACGCTCATGAGTTCGCTGATGATTCCCATGGCGGGCAAGATCATGATATAAACGGCAGGGTGGGAATAGAACCAAAAGAAGTGCTGAAACGTGACTGGGTCGCCATTGAGCTTGGGATCGAAAATCCCGATTCCAAGAACACGTTCGGCGGCCAACAACAGCACAGTAATCCCCAAAACAGGGGTGGCCAACACTTGAATGATCGAGGTCGAATATACTGCCCAAAGAAACAGGGGCATTCGAAACCAAGTCATTCCAGGTGGACGCATCGTATTAATGGTTACGATGAAATTCAACCCGGTAAAGATTGAGCTAAAGCCAAGAACGAAAACACCCATTGTGGCAGCAACGACTGGCCCCTGGGACTCAATGCTGTAGGGAGTATAAAACGTCCACCCCGTATCGAGTCCGGTCACAAATAACGCTGCAACGAACAAGACCAAACCGGTAACCCAAAGATAAAAGCTACCTAAATTCAGTCTCGGGAACGCGACATCCTTACTGCCCAACATGATTGGCAGCAAGAAATTACCTAGTGCAGCCGGAACGCTCGGGATGATGAACAGGAAAACCATGATCGCCCCGTGCAGGGTGAAGACCTGGTTGTATTGCTGGTTTGTGAGCCATGCTTGCGATTTGTCGATGTTCGGAGTCCATAAATGGTAACGAATCATCAACGCGAGAATCCCGCCTACCGCAAAGGAGGTCATGACGCCCGTTAAATACATCACGCCGATCCGCTTGTGATCCAACGTCAGCGCCCAACTCAAGAATCCCTTGGTGTGGGTCAGGTAATTGTCTTCCCAGTCGGAATCGGCATGCTGTGCCGGCACATGAACTGGTTGAGTTACGACACTCATTTTTGTACGTCCTATCGGTAAATTTACGACTTATTCTGTTGCCGCGAACTACTTCTTAGGTGGTTCAGCGGACTGAAGTGATTTAATAAATGCCGTGATGGCTTCGATTTGGTCATCCTTTAATTGGCCCTTGTAGGAAGGCATAGGCGCTGCTGTTTCGTATCCTTTGCGTGCCTTGCCAATCGGATTTAGGATCGATTCGCTAACGTAATTCTCATCAAAGGTTACTTCACCGCCAGCCGCGAGCGAAACCGACTTGCCCCAGGAACCATTATAGGACGGACCTGGTCCTTGTGCGCCGTCTTTACCTGCGTAGTGGCACCCCTTGCAAGCTTTGCGTTCGTATAGCCATTTGCCGCGTTCCACTATGTCTTCGGGTTCTTTCGCTAACTCAGCCAGCATTTTGTCGTAGTCCACTTGGTTGAGGACCACTGCTTTGGTAATCATGCCGCTATGGTTGTCCCCGCAATACTCGGTGCAGAACAAGTCGAAAGTTCCCTCGACCGTCGGTCGAAACCACATGTACGTATAACGTCCAGGAACCACGTCTCGCTTGGCCCGAAACGCAGGAACAAACAAACTGTGAAGCACATCGTCCGATCGCATAACGAGTTTGGTGTCACGTCCATTGAGGACGTATAGTTTGTCGCTCTCAGCACCGTTTTTGTACTTAAAGCTCCAGACCCATTTCTTGGCGGTCACCTTGACGTCCTCGGAGTCGGTCGGCATTCGCATCATGTGCAGATACCCAACCGTGCCTTCCCAGAAAATCCAGACCACGATAAAGGTCGGCACAACACTCCAAGTTACTTCCAGGACCGTGTTGTGCAACGCATCCGGCGATCCTTTGTATCCTGGCCGCTCGCGAAATTTGACCATGAAATAAATCATGGCGGCCACGATGGGCACGAAAAAAATGATGCTGATCCACATGATGACGTCGTACAGGAAGTCAATTTGCGGAGCAAAAGTTGACGCGGATTCCGGAAAAAAATAGGTCTTATTTACGTCAGCGAAAAACGTGGGTGTTATCGAATTCATTGGACTGAAAAAGTTCATTTGATTTTTGGATCCTAAACCTGCGGTATGCTGATCAGAGCGGCAGATCGCTTGCGTGAAAACCAAAAGGGGAGCAATGCGACCAAGCCGATCGTCACAAACAATCCAGCTACGATGGATAGGATTGTCTTGGCGTTTGCCGAATATCGATTTTCATTGGCATCGTAGTGGTAGCACATCAACACAAAAGCATCCAAGGTGCTTCCAATCACCCCTTGACCTGCCTCAATCAATGCCATTTTGAGCGTGTCACCGGTGAATCCAATTTCGTAAAGGTAACGAGTCACGTGGCCCTTGGGCGAAATCAAGATCGCAACGGAAGCATGGTTGTAGCGATCATGCTTTGCATCGTACGTGTAGTTGAATCCCACAGTCTTAGCAATTTTCAAAATGTCTTGTTCGGTGCCTACCAAGAAATTCCAACCCTCGGGTTTGTGATGGTTCGCCAAGTCTTGAGAATACCTGGACTTGGTGGCTGCAGCACGCTCACGGCTTTCACGAGGGTTGATGCTTAATGAAACCATCTTGAAGTCTTTGCCCAAATGGATGGAGCCAACGTCGTTGATTCCCTTGACCAACCCATTGAGTTGTGCGACACACAGACCCGGGCAATCGCTGTAGTTCAACGTGAGCAAGATCGGCTTGCCATCCTTAAGCAATTCGCCAAACGAGGTTTGCCCGCCACGATCATCCATGAATTGGACAGTCAATGGAATCTCCACGTCCAAGTTCTCATCGATCGACACTCCGTTGAGTCGTTCGGGGAGCGTGTCGCCTGAGCCGCAGGCAAAGGCGAAGCCAGACAAACTGAAAACAGTTGCCAAGATCGTTCGGATTGCACTGAGGATGGATGAATGCATGGACTTTGTTGTATTCGATTTGGGTCTCTAAGTACCTGGCGCAGCGGATGGTTTGGCAGCCCCAAGTTCTTGAAGGATCAACTTTTGGGCTTCTTCGATCGGAATGTGAATGACTTTCTTCATGGCAGGCTGTTCCCCTTTTTTGGGTTCAGGTGCTGCTTCATCGAGCGCGAGGACACGTCGAAAACCGGTGAGCGTATCCAACTGCTCACGCTTTGCCTCCAACGCCTTGTCGGATTTGATATTTGCTTTTGCATCGTCTTCTGCACTCATCATGTTGTAGGAGAGAGCCTGCGTACCCTGCAAAACAATCACCAAGATCACAATGCTCAAAACGGCAGCGTAGGCGATCATGTTGGTGTTTAAGTCATCGTATCTAGCCATGATTTATTTGATGTTCAGTCAATGCTATCGTTGGGTGTAGTACCAATTACAAAATCGGGTTGGCGTAACTCATCGCTTCATGCAATCTTGGATCGCGAATCGCAACCAAGGGAATTCCCGTCGCACGTACCAAAAATAGGGCGACGAATATGCAAACCATCCCAACCCCTCCTAGGAAGTGCCCTACCATCGGAAAGAATAGCGCACCTTCGGGATTCTGCACGTTCGGCAAAACCAAGAAAGTCAAGTCGAGCCAGTGTGCAACCAAAATCCAGATCGCCCAAAACAACAAGCCAAGCCGGTGTCGCCGAACATGTCGGCTGAGCAAACCTAAAAACGGAATTGCAAAATGAATCGCGATCAATCCGTACGACAAATACTTCCAGTTGGTAAAAATCCGAACGTCGTACCAGTAGGTCTCTTCCGGAATATTCGCGTACCAAATCAAAACCAGCTGGGAAAACGCAATGTAGGACCAGAACATGGTAAACCCAAACATGAACTTGGCCATGTCGTGGAAATGCTCAACGGTCACCCATGTTTGCAGCTTGCCCGCGTTTTGCAGCGCCATGCTGAGGACCACCATCGTGGAGAAAAATCCAAGCATGCTACCGGCAAAAACATAGACGCCATAAATCGTGCTGTACCAATCGGCATCGATGCTCATGATCCAGTCAAAGGCCGCAAAAGAAAGTGTTAAAGCAAACAGCATGATCAGCGGTCCGGCCCACTTCTGGCGAATCAACGAAAGGTCAGTGTCGCCCGATTCGTCTTGAGCGCGGCTGATTCGGAAATACCAAGTCGCGGCCAAAATCCAAAAGCCAAAGTAAACGATCGATCGAATCGTAAAGAACTCGCGATACAAAAACTCCGACGCTTTTTGAGAAATGACGCTATTCGGTGCCTCCTTGGCGTTCCATTCGTAGAGATCCGCGTTGTGATTCCAATAGAGTAGACCGATAATTGGGACAAACAATAACGCCAAAAAAGGAATCATGGCCATCATAATCTCGGCCAAGCGGCGAATCGATGTGCTCCAACCTGCCCGAGTCAGGAACTGCACCAGAATGAAAAACAGGGCACCCAACGTTGGCGTCAGGATGAACATAAAATTCGCCAAGTACGAATGTGCAAAATACTTGAAGGACAAAGACTTGTCCGGAGCATTGCTAGGCGCCAGCATGAAGCAGATGGCACCCAACCCAATGCATGCCAGCCCAGCAAAAAGGAATACCGGCGTCTTGGATTTCCAAGCTGCTGGTAGTTCGATTGAAGCTTTGTCGTATTGAAGGTTCATTTCGCGTGCGGCTGTTCGTTTTTATAATTCTGTTTTGAATCGATAGTCTGTATTGGAAAAATCTACTTCGCTTCGCTGGTTGTTGCATCCAGCGGAGCCCGCTTGTCCAGTGGTACATCTTCCATGTTGGCATTGCGAGATCTCTGCAGGGCTTTGATGTACAAAACCACGGCCCAACGCTCTTTTGGTGTCAGAAAAGCCGCGTAGGACGCCATCTTGTTTTGGCCAACGGAAATTGTTCGGAATATCTGACCGACAGGCTGGGCACGAACACGGTCAATATGCATCGATGTCGGAGGCAACCAAAAACCTTGCGCTAACGCATCGGCTCGCTTGTGGGCCAAGCCATCGCCGTACCCCGCGTAACCATGGCAGGCCGAGCAGAAAGTATCAAATTTTTGTTTGCCGATCGCCATGTTCTCTTCGTTGGCCTCAATCGGTAGCTTGTCGATGAACGGTAGTTTTGGAGCAGCCGGATCGGTCCCTCCCGCTGCAGGGGCTGCTGTTCCCGCTGGTGGTGTTGCGGCGTCACCTTTTTGATCCTTGGCTGCGGCGTCTTGAACGGACACCAATTTCACAGTCCCCTCATCCGTGGTAGCGGCAAGTTTGGTCGGGTCATAGCCGAGGTAGAAAGGATCTTGCTCGTCGAGTTGTCCGCGTGCAATCGTGCCCTTGACCTGCGGTCGCATCGTTCGACCGTCCGCGAAAATGGTTGTCGTCTGTTGCGCCTTCTTTTTAGGTTGGAAGTCCATGTCGAAGAACACATGCAACCTTGGAAGCGTACTAAATCCCGCTCGCATATTGAGCACATACATCGCAGGAATCAGGCCCGTAAGAACCACCAGCAGCCCGCCCAGCATGATCGCTCGAGGCATGCTCGATGGAGTCCCGTCCTCAATCACCTCTTCCAAGGAATTAGGGTTCGTTCCACCCAAAAGTTCTTTGACGGATTCGCGATTGTAGTATTTGTCAGCCGAGTTGACGTACAAGAAAAACCGGTCGTCGGTGGCTCGATCGAACTTCGGACTGGTAAACACTGGGTTGCTGAACTTCGGCAAGCCATTCAGGAAAATCATCCCTAGAAACGATGTGAAGGCCGAAAACAGAATAGTCAATTCAAACGAAACAGGAATCGAAGCCGGCGTGATGCCCATCGGCTTGCCCGAAATAATATACTTGTAGTCGACTCCGTTCATCCACCACTGCATCAGCAATGCGGTTCCCAACCCGGTCAGGCCCGCACAAAGCACAATAAACGGAAGAACCGTAGGTTTAATTCCAAGTGCCTCGTCGATGCCGTGGACTGGAAAGGGAGTAAACGCATCCGTCTTGGTATAGCCGGAGTCTCGCACCTTCCTTGCGGCAACCAAAAGGACTTGTTCATCTGCGTACTCCGCCATCCAGCCAAATGCTTTCGGCATCTTATTCTCGGCGGATTTGCGTGGTTTGTGCTCGCTCATAATTTGTTATCGGTTACGTTGGATTGCTTTTGATTTAGTGTGCCGGTCCATGCGATTCGGCATGTGCATGCACAAGTGCATGTCCGTGTGCTTGTCCAATCGGATGTCCATGCGAGTGTGCATGTGCGTCATGATGGTGGGCTTGAGCCATAATCCCCTTGACCTCCGACATGGCGATGATAGGCAAGAAGCGACAGAACAACAAATACAAGCTAAGGAAAATTCCGAAGCTGCCAAAGAACATCAAACCATCGTACATCGTCGGTCGGAAATAACCCCAGGAACTAGGCAGGAAGTCGCGACTCAACGAAGTGACCGTAATCACGAATCGCTCGAACCACATCCCGATATTCACAAAGATCGAAACCACCACCATCCAAAACAACGACGTCCTAATCTTTTTAAACCAAAACAATTGCGGCGAAATCACATTGCATGAAACCATGATCCAATATGCCCACCAGTAAGGGCCAAAGGCACGGTTCAAAAACGTAAATCCCTCGTATTGGTTCTTGCTATACCAAGCGATAAAAAACTCGGTCGCGTATGCTAGCCCCACGAGCGACCCTGTTGCCAAGATAATTTTGTTCATATTCTCAAGGTGACGCAGCGTGATCAAGTTCTCAAGCTTGTAGATCGCACGGGTTGGGACCAGCAACGTTACCACCATCGCGAAACCGCTAAAAATCGCACCGGCTACGAAGTAAGGTGGGAAAATGGTCGTGTGCCAGCCTGCAACCTGCGACACCGCGAAGTCAAAGCTAACCACAGTGTGCACCGACAGAACGAGCGGTGCGGCAAGAGCAGCCAAGATCGTGTATGCCTTTTCATAGACGAGCCAATGCCGCGAAGAACCAGTCCAGCCCAAACACAATAAGCCATAGATCATGCGTCGCATGGGCGACTTGCTCCGATCGCGATAGGTCGCGATATCCGGAATCATGCCCATGTACCAAAACACGAGCGATGTGGATGCATAAGTACCCACCGCAAAAACGTCCCACAACAACGGACTTCTAAACTGAGGCCACATCCAAAGATTCAAACTGGGATACGGCAATAACCAGAATGCAAGCCATGCGCGCCCAACGTGAATGCCTGGGTAAATACCGGCGCAGACCACCGCAAAAATCGTCATCGCCTCCGACGCTCGGTTGATACTCGTGCGCCAATTCTGCCGGAACAAAAACAAAATAGCAGAGATCAACGTACCTGCGTGCGCGATACCGACCCAAAAAACGAAATTGACGATCGGCCACGCCCAGAAGACTGGGTTCATATTCCCCCAGATACCAACCCCCGTGAAGATCAGATAGCCGATCAACGACAAGAACATCACTGCGGTGAGGGACGAAAAACCGAACAAGAGATACCAAATAAACGGCTGCGGATCTTCGGCCACCCGGCAAACCATATCGGTCACCGACGCATACGTCTGATTTCCCGTAACGAGCGGTGCCCGCCGCCCCGGAATCTCCCCGGTGTTGTCGATCTCTCGCGGGTTAATATGACTAGCTATGGTGTCCATGGTCACCTGATTCATGAGAGTGCTCGCCATGGTGCTGACCACCAGGGCGCTTTGGACTGATTTGAGTTGTCGTTTGCAATCGCTTGGGAACATTGCGAATGCGAGACAGGTAAAGCGTACGTGGCTTGATGTTCAACTCCTCGAGCACGGCGTAAGCCCGCGAGTCATTTTGCGACTGATAGACACGGCTCGATTTGTCGTGCAAGTCACCGAAAATGATGGCTTGGCTTGGGCATGCCGCTTGGCATGCAGTGACGATGTCCCCATCGTGTACCTTGCCGTCGCCGACCTTGCGAGCGGCTATCTTGCCGTTTTGAACTCGCTGAATGCAGTAAGTACACTTTTCCATCACTCCGCGACCGCGAACTGTGACTTCAGGATTCAATACAAGCGCCTGAAGCTTTTGCGATGCCTGTTCGCGTTTGTCTTGCCATCCGTAATAGTAACCGTATTCCGTATTGAAATTAAAGTAATTGAACCGGCGGACCTTGTACGGACAATTGTTGCCGCAATAACGAGTTCCAATGCAGCGGTTATACGCCATCGCATTGATACCTTCCTCGGTGTGTACGGTGGCGGCCACCGGACAAACTTCTTCGCAAGGGGCCGTCTCGCAGTGGGCACAAGCCATCGGTTGAGTGATGATCGTGGGATCGACGGGATCCCTAAAGGACTTGCCTTCTTTATTCGTCGCCTCGATGTCGCATTGGAAATAGCGATCGATTCGCAACCAATGCATTTCGCGACCGCGTGCAACTTGTTCCTTACCCACGATTGGAACATTGTTCTCGGCTTGGCAAGCGATCACACAGGCGTTGCAGCCCGTGCACTTGTTCAAGTCGATGGTCATGCCCCATTTATGATTGATGTCGACCTTGGGCTCTTGCCATAATGAATTGTTTTCAAAATGCTTTTCTACCGTGTGCTCGGTGAACTTGGCATTCTTTTTGTACTCATCCAACGTCCCTTCGCGAATAATCTGAGGTGCACGATGGGCTGATTCTCGCATCCCACCTTCGTCTTCGATGGCGAAGTGATCTTGAGTTGTTGCCAAGCGATATTTTTCGCTCGTCCCCAACGCTTCGACACCCGTGTAGATCGAGGCTTGATTCCATCGGCGGAAAGGCGCCAAATTGGTACCCACGGCGCCACCCACGACGCCTCCCTTTTCCTTGGATCTACCGTACCCGATGTTCACCGTAAATGAACCTTCGGCGTGCCCGGGAACAACGAAGACCGGCAGCTTGACCTTGGCGTCGGCAAGCCGAATGGAAACCAATTCTCCATGGACCAATCCAAGGGCCTTGGCGGTACCGATGCTGCAAATCGCTGCGTTGTCCCACGTAAGCTTCGTGATGGCTTGCGGCAATTCCTGGAGCCAACCGTTGTTGGCCAATCGACCATCGTAGACCGACTCACTGGCGCGCAGCACTACTTCAAGTTTCTTGGAATCCAATTCGAGCCACAAATCACCGGCAGGCAGCTCGTTGACGCTGGTCGTCAACCCACCCCCGCTAATCGTTTTGGCTTCCGTCTTAAGCGACCCACTAAACTCCTTGGCTTCCGTTCCGCTCAGGAATCCAACATGCAGTGCTTCCTTCCATTGGCGATCACTCAGCGAGCCACCCAACGCCTGCTTGGCCGTCTCCATGACGATCTTTTCGCCGTCGGTCTCATTGAGATCGGCCATGATCGATAGGAATTCGATCGGTGATTTACTACCGATCAACAACGGTGAAATCATCGGTTGCCCAACACCGTAAAGCCCGTCTGCAGCCCGGACATCGCCCCATGCCTCCAACGGATGCGTCGCAGGAACGGTCCAGGCGCAATGGCTGGCTGTCTCGTCATCGTAATTCGATAGGTAGACGACATCCCCAATCTTTTCGAGAGCCTTTGCCAGCGGAATATCACCAGCCACACTGAAAACGGGATTTGGGGGGAGAATCCAAAGCGACTTGAACTCGGCGTGTCTCGCAACAAAATCGTCCAACTTGATTGTCGCATGCCCCGCAAGCTCATCCGGAACGTCATAGAGCTTGACCGTTTTGCCAATGTTTCCAAGCTTGGCGTTGATTCGGATGGCGGCTAGTTGCGTCGACATCGCATGATGTGAACCAACTGCCAGCACCGCCGAGCCTTTGTTTTTTAGCAGGTCCGTCGCGATCGCATCAATGGTTCGCTGAATCTTGCCTTCGCTGTGGAGCTTATTAAATGCAATCTCTTCTTCCTTGTCGTCAACTTCCGTGCCAGCGTCGATCGCCTCCTCTAGCTTCCTCAAAAATATGGGTATCTGCGACGATTGCAACGCGAGTCGAAAGTCCGCCGAAGAACCGGTGATCGAATATTGCGATTCGATGCTATACATCCGGTTCATCCATGCGCCTGTAGGCGAGCGATGATTTGTAAACTGGCGGCTGTAATGGACGTTGTTGGGGTCGTCTCCAAACAAATCTGCGTCGAGCGAAACGATGATTTTGGCTTGGTCCAAGTCGTATACCATCGACGCCTTGCCAGCCCCAGCTGCGTCGATCGCCTTGCCCACGTTGCCGCTAAAGATCGACTCATAACGAACTAGCGTAAGCTTTGGATATTTCTTTGCGACCTCTGCCAAGATCCGCCGAAACGAAGGACTACGACTTGGCTCAAACAATATTGCGTGCCCCTCGCCGCCCGACGCAGCCAACGTATCGCGCTGCTTAGCGACATAGCCACCAAAGGCATCCCAACTTGCAAGCGAATTCTTGCGATCATCCGGGTCACCCTTTTTGTCTAGCTTGGTATGACGAACAGGCATCGCGCCGGCACTTGGTCGATTCAAAACAGCTGCAATCCTATCTTGATCATACAGCGAGAGAATCGAAGCTTGAACAACCGCATCCGTTCCAGCAGATCGAAGCTTTTTGTTCGGAGCGAAGTCCGTCGGTTGACTCTTGGCATACATGGGATGGTCCGCATTCCCATCCACTTTGACCGGTCGGCCCTCTAAACTCGTCACCAATGCATGGACCGTTCGTCCGGCCCACTCAAAGTTGGTTGCAAAGAATTCCGGCAATCCAGGCACGCGCCCCTCGGGCCGCACTACAAACGCTGCGACCTCTTCACGGTTGTATCGGCATCCCGACACTCCGCCAAGCGCCAACGATGCGCTCATCATTTGCAACCAGCGTCGGCGCGAAACCCCTTCGGGGAACTCGGATGCCGCCTGCGGGAATTCACGTGTTAGGAACTGCTCAAATTCAGGGGTTTGTTGCAGTTCGTCGATGCTACGAAAGTATCGGCTTTGGTGATCGGTACCGGATTGGCTCATCGGTGGCAGACCGCACAGTTGGTTTGAGGATCGATGTTCTTTTCGGACTTGAGCCGTTTTCCTAGCTCAAGTTGCTTTGCTCGTATCTCTGCATCGGAGTCGTCCGAATCGCCCGCATGCCATGCCAGATTGGTAATCTGATCGACAGGGCGAAGATGCGGCTCGGGATTGCGGTGACAATCAATACACCAAGTCATCGAATGATCTTTGTCCTGATGTACGATCTCCATCTTGTCGACGCGTCCATGGCAAGTAACGCACGAAACACCGCGAGTTACGTGGGCAGAGTGGTTGAAATAGACGAAGTCGGGCAGTCGATGGACTCGGATCCAGTCGACCGATTCGCCGGTTCGCCAACTCTCATGCAATGGTCGCAGTTTTGGACTCTCGGAATGAACGGCTGACAACGAAGGTGCACCTGCCGGCGTCTTTGGACTGTGGCAATTGATGCAAACCTGAGTCGCTGGCACGGTGGAGTGCGCAGACTTTTCCACGGAATTGTGGCAGTAGCGACAATCCATTTTCAGTTCCCCCGCGTGCAGCGCATGGCTAAAAGGGATCGGCTGTTCAGGCCGATAGCCCGAATTCAAGGTTACCGGGCTGGTCAGTCCTAAAAATAGGACACTCCCGTAGGCACCGCCGGCAATTATCAAAACCCCCAGCAGAGCAAGGAATTTATTCGTCCAACGTGGGAACAGAAATCGTTGCATGATGGAAAATAAGAGTCAATTCTTCTAGGCAACCGCGAGCGCAAGTTGCATTCGGTCTCATGTTTGGCCAGAGTTTACTGGCTCTCTGCATTCGATGGAAGGTAGTCTAGCCAAAGTAAAACGGTCGCGAAACAACTGTTTCGTCATTGGGATAACCGTATTATTGACAATTCGATAATCAATTGGGACTTAGGACAAATAGTCGCAGCCGATTATTCATACCCTTGTGCTTTGTCAATTTGATAAACGGGGATCCGTATACTGCGTGGCTCGCCCAGAGTCTTCGATTGGCGTGGGGCGCACTTAAGATTTAGCACTCCCTTCGCAAAGCCTCAAAGCCTCAGAGCGTGCCACCCCATGAAGCCCTTGAGCCAAGCACTAGGGCGTAAACGATTCCTCAAGTCCCCTCAACGATCGGGCGGCCGTCTCTATCAGTGATTGCTGCGGTTCCGAAAGCTCACCCAGCATGGGCTGCATCGGCCCCGTTGACGCAATGCCCGCGGCCGCCACGGCGTGATGCAAGACTCGAATGGGTTGAATGCCATTTCGCAATTCTTCGAGCGGACGAAAGCTCTGTCGAATTTCTTCGGCAATTGCATAGTTCTTGGATTGAATAGCTCGCAACATCGCTTGCGATCGAGCCGGCGCTATACAAACACAACCACTGGTGAACCCCCCCACTCCGAAATCGCGCAAATGGATAATGGCGGGCTGTTCTCCAATGCCGCTCACGATCATGTTGGCCGGTGTGACTGAGAGAATTTCACGCAGATAGCTATCATTGCTCGTGTCTTCAAGCACCACCGCATACTTGATCCAACTGATCAATCCGTCTCGATAAAGTGCCGACACGATTTCAGGTGATAGCCAACGGTCATGTTTCAAATATAAAACAATCGGCTTTCCGTATTGCTCGACAAAAAGTCGAATTCCGGTTGCGATACCCGATTGGTCTGCGATTTCCTTTTGAGGCAATACCATCACCGTCGGGAAGTCGAAGTCACGCAAAATGGAAACCTGATCCATCATGGTTCCAAACGCGGGCCCGACGGACGGAATCACCCAAGTTTTTGGCCCCGCAGCATCCCGTAAAAGACTGAGCACCTCAGCATATTCCGAGAGCCGGAGATGGTAAAAAACCGCGTTGCCACCGTACAGAAGGGTGCTCACACCACCCGCTTCGATCCAACGAATCAGTTTGGTGTTCTCCACTCGACAGACTGCCCTCGAGGCGTTGCGAGCCAAGGGAGGGACCGCAATCACGCTTTGGGCTATCAATTCAGGAGTAACTGACTCAGTCCACATCAAAATATGTCCGGTTCTTGGCTAGAGGAATGGCCCTGAAGAAAATCGAAATCGCAACCTTCATGGGCCTGGGTAACATGCTCGGCGAACATACGATCATAGCCGCGTGAGAATCGGATGGTAGGCCGAACCCAAGATTCGCGACGCTTGGCCAGTGTCGCCTCGTCGACGGCCAACACCAAGCTCCGCTTCGAAACGTCGAGTTCGATTCGGTCGCCTGTGTGCACGAGAGCCAGCGGGCCGCCGAGGTAGGATTCCGGAGAAACGTGCAAAATGCAAGTACCGTAGCTGGTTCCGCTCATGCGCGCATCCGAAATCCGAACCATGTCGCGCACTCCTTGTTTCAAAAGCTTTTCGGGGATGGGCAACATTCCCCACTCGGGGAAACCAGGCGCACCGATCGGACCGGCGCTACGAAGTACGATGACCGTCTCCGGAGTTACGTCCAGGTCCGGTGCGTTGATGCGTTTCTTGAGTTCGGCATAATTCTCGAAAACTAACGCAGGTCCTGCATGCTGCTGCAATTTCGGATCAGCCGCCACAGTCTTGATAACGCAACCGTTCGGCGCAAGATTCCCTCGCAAGACACACGTCCCACCGGTTGGCCACAATGGGTTCTCTCGGGTTCGAATCACTTGTTCATCGATTACCGTCCCCCGTTCGAGTTGCTGTCCCAAGCTCAAGCCATTGACTGTTCGACTTTCAAGATGCAAAACGTCCCTGAGTCTGGAGAGCATTCCGCATAATCCGCCCGCTTGGTGGAAGTCTTCCATCAAGTACTTGCCGCTGGGTCGGATGTCCGCAAGCACGGGAACTCGCTCCGAGATCCGATCGAAGTCCTCCAGCGTCAACTTGATTCCCGCGCGTCCGGCCATGGCAATCATGTGCACGATTGCATTCGTTGAACCGCTAAGAGACAGTTGCGCAACCATCGCGTTTTCGAAACTGTCACGCGTCAAGATACTTCGCGGTGTTACGTTTTGCCATGCGAGCTCCACGGCTCGTCGGCCTGTCGCGACGGCGAGTCGACTATGTTCTGCCACGACGGCAGGAATGCTGCTAGCACCAGGCAACGTCAGTCCCAAGGTTTCTGCAATGCAAGCCATGGTGGATGCGGTTCCCATGGTCATGCATGTGCCCGCCGATCGTCCAATGCAGTTTTCGATTTCTTTCCAATCGCCATCGCAGATATTTCCGGCGCAACGCTCTGCCCAGAATTTCCATGCATCGGTGCCGCTTCCGAGCGTTTGGTCTTTCCAATGAGCCTTGAGCATTG
>JBEBHM010000753.1:0-4210 GCA_040080875.1 Pirellula sp. | reverse complement strand
ATTCCAGCCGGATTGCGACCGATCTCGACGGTGTTCGATTGGTCATCACCAACGACCGTCAAGATGTCGCCGGCGAAAAAAGCAGTGACGGCAAATGGGATTCGTTCGTCTAGTTGCTCAACTACGATCCTTCGATTTCTTCTACTAGAAACCTTGCGACGTCGCGACATAACTTCAAAACTTCTGGTCGTGAATCGGTCTCTGCGGCTCATGGTTTTACCCTATCTAAAGTTAAGCGTGCTGAGGAGAATGCTCTGCACGCGAGTGGAAATGTGGTCACCATAGAACTGCCGAAATGTGACGAATCGGACAAGACAATTCGAGAAACATTTTTCGACGCCACGCACTTCGGCGGTACAAATACTCGGATCGAGCGATGCATCGAGGACGAACACGTGTACCGCTGAAAATTGGACTTGGTGGACGATGAAGGCACTGCGTCTAGTACCAGAGCGACTCCAATCGTTGTTGATCAAATCGTTGTTGATCGTTTGTGAGCGTCAATCAGGGGGCGAGACTGCAACAGCTCGATTTGCAGAAACATGGACGGTCGATTTCGATGTCGCTTCTTTTGGTCGCTTCTTGCAGCTCCCTTTGTCGCAATGCAAGCTCAGGTGATTGACGCTTGGCAAGACAATCAACGGGACCTCTCAAAGCCCACGGGTTCTTAGGCAGTCGCTTGAGATCGTCACGAAAATCAGTTTCCGCTTCGAGGTACTGGCCTTGTTCGAGCAACAATGCTCTCAACGCATGCCTAGTCGGCTGGATCCAGCCCCACGGCTCGTCATAATTAAGTGCATCATCAAGCGCAACGGCTTTGCGCAAATCCTCAAACGCATGATCGTAATTCTTTTTGCGATAAGCGATCTCGCGCCGCAACATTGCGTCTGCAATCTCAGCGATCTTGACCGAAGAATTGTTGTGCAGCATGCTGGTATCCGGGATTGCACGGCGACAGTTTTGAAACTCGAGCTGCTCATGCTCAGCTTGTGTTACACGATCGGTGGCCGCAAACGCTATTCCGCGCGCATAGTGCCACATGGCTTTGCTCATTGGCAGATCGCTTGCTGGTTTCTGCTCATGTAAGATTTCTTCCCACCGACCAAATCGAATCATGGCGCGCAATGGAGTTGCGACAAATGGGTCAAAGTAATCCGTTTGAGTTCGGCGAACCTCGATCGGGATTTCGTGGACCAATCGCCTGGACATGTCGATTGCAAGTTGACTTTGGCCGTCAAGCATCGCGCCGTAGACGACGAAATGATAATTGTGGACTCGGTACCAGTGTGAAGAGATTGTGTCTACCATGTAGTTTTACGAATGCCTGGTCCGCTTCGATCGCTTGTTGATTGTCGGGCCATCGCTTTAGCCCGGCTTCGATTGTTGACACAATCTCTGGGGTTTCAGGTGCCGTCGTTCCGTCAGCATTCCAAAGCTTCCACGGTCGCAAATCCATCAGCGCCTCCGCAAAGAGCGAGACCACCAAGGGGTGATTGTCGTGCTTCGCATAAACACTGCGCATCGCTGCGGCATATGCTTGATTGAGTTCAGCTCGTTCTTGAGGAACGGGTACTGTATACCTTTTGGCCATTGCATCGATGACATCTCGCTCCCAAACCGTGCACTTATGCGAATGCAGTTTGGCCAGCTGAATCGCTGAGGCCGCTTGGCCGATTTTCCCGCTGTCGACTTGCATGTTGTTGATGTTGGGGCCCCAAGCATAGGCAAGCCCCCAATAGGCCATCGCCATTCCTGGGTCTGCTTGAATTGATCGCTCAAAGCATCGGACCGCTTCCTCGTGATTAAAGCCATGGCACATTGCCAGCCCGCGATCAAACCAACGTTGCGATTTTCCTGATCTCGTCGAGACCTCGCAATGTATTTTTCCGATATCGAAGTACCTGCTATCCTCAGCTGCATCCTGGTTCTCGTTCGAGGAGAGAATGACGATGCCATTTCCAGTCGCATCGCTTTCGAATAGCGTGAGGCAAACGGCAGATAACAATAAAAACGCTCCAATGGAGCAAGCAAGAACATAGTTACGCATCGGAGTTTCCTGATAGACGAGGGAATGTGGACATCTATCGGATTACTGCATCCATGGGGAGGAACGGACAAAAAGTTGTCTCTGCAGAACTCCAAAACTATTCGTTCGCAACCTCGACGAACAACGGACTCTCCGAAGGAATGGGCGGTCCATCTACAAGCTTAGGCATGGGCCAATCGAGATCCCATTTGCTGAGTTCCTTTCTCAGGTCCACCAAGTTCCACAGATGTATTTGACCTTTCCAGCAGATCGACAAATGAGTTCCATCAGGACTGAATGCAACTGGACCAATGGTACTTGGCTCAGGCGGCTCCAATATCGCCAGCCGCTTGAGCGACTTGCCGTCAATCAATTGATACCGATCGCGAGAATAGGGAGCTACCAGCATCGTACCATCGGGCGAGAATTGGACGTTGCCCGGCCAGCCATCCTCGCTCTCACGCGGCAACGTGTTTAATACGCGCCATGAACCTACTTCGGCCAGGCTTAATTCATCACCTCCAGAGATAGCCAGGCGCGAACCATCCGGACTAAACTGAACTGCGGCTTTGTCGTATTCCGGACAGATTCTCACAACCAGTCTGCCGGTTTCAGAGTCCCAAATACTGATGCCTAATTCGTTCCAAGGACCGGTCGCGGTCCATTTACCATCTTGACTGATGGACAACGACCAACGATTAAGATGTTGGCCAAGTTCAATTCGCTTTCCTGGATTATCCAAGCTAAAGAGCGTACCGGCCGTTGGGCCAGGCAATACAATTTGTCGACCGTTCGAGGCTGGATGCGTAAAACCGACGCTTACCCGATCTTCTGACAAAGTCTGAGGCGGACCTACGAGAATCCGGCTCGGTCGCTGTAGGTCGCGGGCGATGGGCCATTTCTGGATTCCCTGCACACCGATTACGATCAACGATTTCCCATCTAAACCGACTACGACTCGGCTCGGATGCTTCATCGGTATCTCGGCCATTTGGCGACCTGTCCATGCATCCCAGAATTCGAGCCCATTCGAACTCATCGAATAGATCACGCGAGGTTCGGTTGATAAATAGCCTACGCTGTTACGATCCGTTGCGTTGCTTGAAAGAACCAACATCGGCCCATGTGTGAGCACTTCCCAGATACCGAATTCCCGCTTTCTCGTTGTATATCCGAGTCGTCGACCGTCGGGACTGAATCGGCCCACCAGAGATACATTTTCCGTGCGCAGTATAGAACGTCCGCTTGTTAAATCCCATATTTGTACCGAGTTGTCCCAAGAATAACTAACCAGCCGATCACCGATACGATTGATGGCAAGACGGACAACCGCCCCCGTATGACCTTGGAGAGACTTGTGAGGAATTGAGAAATCCTTCGTCTCGAAGATGAGAATCTCGCCATTCTCGCATCCCGCAAAAAGACTGTTGCCATCGTGGCTCCACACAAACTCTCGGACGTACCCGGGGGTTTCGATCCAAGTTTTCGAATGATCCTTGATCGATAAAATTCCTATTCTGTGTGCATGCCCATCGGAGACAACAATTTGATCGCGAGAGTGGTTGAATCTGCACGACAACACAGGGGATTCCAACGGTATATCCTCACCCAGGACATGACCATTGGGCAATTCATAGATGCGTATGTGGTTGTCCTTGCGTGCGATAGCAATCGAGTGACTATCAGGACTAAAGCAAAATCTGCCGAACGACTGGGGCTCGGACACGCTGAGGACGATTTCACCACTTGCAACATCCCAAACTTGGATCAGGCGGGCAGTCTTTGTTTTAGGATGGTAGGTCGCAGCCAAGTAACGATCGTCGGGGCTGAACTCGATGATCCAAGCCGGAAACCCAGGATTCGGTAGCTTGACTAACTCCTGGTTGTCGTCCACTTTGCGGATTGCAATATCCCCTTGCTCATTACACTGCGCGTATCGCATGAAAGTCGAATCGAACAGCACGTTCGATGTCCATCCAGGTTCCACATGCCAAGTTTGCATTTTGTTCAAGTCGGAGTGCGCCAAGCACGCGATGGCATCGTTGCGCAGGGTCTCGATCGCCCTAGTGAAGTTATCCGGTGACTCATGGAGGCGCGGCAAAAGTTTCACCGCTTTGCCTATGGCTTCAAGACCATCGCCTCTTTGACCATGGCGTCCGCTTTGTCGCTTGACGACTGCTTGAG
>JBEBHM010000752.1:0-4233 GCA_040080875.1 Pirellula sp. | reverse complement strand
AAGAGACAGGTACAGTCCTAACTTTGCATCCTTGGTCGAATCGGTTTCGGTTTCCGGTCCGGAGCGAATCAAGCTGAAGCTTCGCCAACCTCATGTGCTGCCCCAAGCGTTCCTGCAATGGCAATTGCCTAATCGAAATCAGAGTGAACGCAGCATTGCGAGTTTTGCCATCAAAAGCCATGACGAAAATATGACTCGCTATGTTTGGGCCGATCCAAAGGAACCGGCGGATTTTCAGCCACGCGAGATTCATGAAGTGATATACACCGATCCGCAAAAGGCGATCGCCGATTTGAAGAGAGGCGAGATCGATATGATCGATCGCTTGTTTCCTGCGGATGCTCGTGGGTTGGCTAATGTAAAGAATCTGATCACCGAGGAGTATGCGTTGCCGATGGTCCACATGCTGATCCCGCGTAATCGCAATGCCTACTTGGACACGCCCGAGTTCAGGCGTGCCTTGTTGTACGCGATCAATCGAGATGCAATTCTCAATGGCGAAATCTTAGGCAAAACTCCGTCTCCTCTCAGCCGCGTCATTAGCGGCCCGTTCCCGTACGGAGCGAGCGATTCCGATCCCATTGCCTACGCTTATAATTCGAGCGTTGATAACGTCGCCTACGATCCGCGGGCGGCCAAAGTCTTGATCATGCTCACACAAGCAAAGCTCCGTCCGATGGCTGAAAAGCAGGGCAAAGAATTGGAGCCTATTCCTTCGATCAAGTTGGGGGTCGCCAACCATGAGTCCGCACGCGTGGCCGGTGAAGCGATTGTGCAAGCATGGAAACTGATCGGAGTTCCGGCTGAGTTGTTGGTCTTAGACGCCATGCCCCGTCCAAACGAACCGTCGCGGGCAGATCTCGTGTATGTTTCCGCGTGCATGTGGGAACCCGCGACAGATGCCGAGCGGCTCTTTGGAATAGGTGGGCCTGCGGAATCCAACAATCAGTTCATTGTTCAGCAGCTTGGAAAACTCGCCTCCGCTCGCAATTGGCGAGAGGTGCGTCAGGGATGTCAGGACCTGCATTCTCTGGTCGCCGTTTACTTGCCGATCCTACCGCTTTGGCAAGTCAGCGAAACATTCGCTTACCGAACCGAAATCAACGGAGTGTCCAAGAAGCCGATCGGTCTCTATCAGGATGTGAATAAGTGGAGAATTCAGGCCAAATGATCCACGCTGATGCTCCTTGCCGAACGCCACTCAATCCACCTTTGAATCGGTTCGCTTTTGTGGCCATTGCAATTGCCATGGTCCTGTGGATCGCTTGCGGTGTCCATTCGGCATCGGCACAGGATGTCTGGGAGTATTCTCCGTACAAGGTCAAGGTGTGGTTAAGCGTTTCGCCGAGTCTGAGCCTGGGAGCCAGCACACAAGAAGATATCCGTCGCAAGATCGTCGACCATTTGGAAATTCAGTTTGGGGCAACGTGGAGCGTTAGCGTTGAGCAAACACCGGACGCACTCTTTGGTTCGGTATTGCAGCGGCTCGATGAACTTTCCGTGGATCACTTGCTGGCCCAAGAATTGATTCTCGTCGTAGGCAAAACCGAGCAGGCGAAACAGGCGTTCCAAACAAAGAATCCGTCCTCAAGCGACTTGCCCAACCCCAAGTCGAAACAAATCCAGAGCAAAGCGGAAGCCGCCGAAGCCGCAGAGCGTGATGCTCGTGCAGCAAGTTTACAAAGTATTCGAACCTTGGAATCTGCCATCTCCCGAATCAAGGAGATAGCAATTCAACCGCTACAGTTCGCTGCCCTGCAACGCGCTATTGTGCCTTACCAAGGTGAGTCGCAGTGGGAAGAATTCCGTGGAATCGTAAAACCGTTTCGTGGAAGCAATTCCGATTTGCAAGACAAGCTATCCAGCGGTGAAGTGACCGCAGCCTTGGTCCAACGCATGGATTTGGAAAGTTTCCAAAAAGTTGCGAGGTCGATTCCAACACGATTGCCGTGGCAACCCGAAGCGCTTCTCAAAAACAATGACAAGATTTTTCTAGTATCGGTTGATCGCGTTGGCGAGTCGATTCGCGTGCAAGTCAAGGAACTGGATGCATTTCTCCAGCGAATGAGCCAAACTGTCAGGATGGAGTTTTCTCGCTATGCCGATATACCACGCGTAATCGCTCAACTCGCTCGTGACTGTTTTTCGCCGCTCGTGCGAATCGAAGAATCAGACTTCAAGACAGCTTTGATGCGGGTGCGAGGAGCCGGTTTGGTAACGACTGCGGAACATCCGGTTTTGATTGGACCTGGGGATGTGGTGTTGCCATTTATTCGTCGTGATGACTCCAGTGGCAATCCCACCGTGTTGCAATCCATCCCGTTCACCTTCATCGCGGTGACCGAGCGGATTGATCCTGTTTCGAAATTGTACGGCGCGATCTTTACTGCGAATCGAGGGGCTCTCACCGCTGCCAAGAACCGTCGAACACAAAGAATCGGTTTGAAGGTGAGTCCGAGCTTTGCTTCGTCAGAACTTAAACTGCGTGTGCAGGGCGTTCCGGACGGAGTCTTTCGCGGTGCAGAAGTTTATCGGCGTACGCCCGGCACCGAGGGGCTCGAAATGCTTGGCCGGACCGATTGGCGCGGTATTCTTTCGATTTCGCAGTTGGAATGCCCAACCATTCAGTATGAACCACCCAACGAAAGCCGATCGCCCACCATCGCCAATGCGAGAACGCTGGCTACTGCGCCCATCGATCCACCTGAATACCATGTGCGCGAGGCAAGTCCGCCGCCAACTGCCGGTGCCGCCAAAGAGGAAACGCCCTCGTCCGAACAAACCGCGTCCGAACCAACCGCGTCCGAACAACCCGCATCCACTCAGCCCGCCAACTCCGATTCCGCGAAAGAGGCGCAAAGCGTTCAACGCAAGGCTAGCGAAAAGAAGTATGGCGAGATTGGACTCAACGTCCCGCTATACCTCTACTACATTAAGAACGGCGATACACTCCTGGCTAGATTGCCCATTGTTACGGGGCTTCAGCCATCCGAGCAAGCGGATTTGCCAGACGATCGAAGGAGATTGGAAACGGAAGCATTTCTAAAAGGGCTGCAAGGGGAAGTCTTAGACCTTGTGGTTCGGCGACGTATTCTGGAGTCGAGAATCAAACAAAAAATCAAGGCCAATGACTTGCCACAAGCCGAGCGTTTGCTGAACGAACTAAAGCGAGTAAAATCTTACGAAAAGATGAACGAGCAAATCGAGGGAATTCAGCGTCGCGCATTATCATCGGAGAAAGGCCCCGTTCCTCCGGGAATCGTGAAAAAGATTGACAAGATGGTCGACACCACGCGTCAAATGCTGCAAAAGTACCTTCAGGATAGCCTCGTACGCGATCTCGAACTCGAGCTGAACAAATCAAAATGACTAAAATCGTGTTGGATGTTGGGAACTGCAATCCTGATCACAACGCCCTTACGAGCATGCTGACGCGGTCCTATGACGTGTCGGTGCTGAGAGCCCATGAACTGACAGATACCATCCAGTTGTTAAGTCAGAAACCGGTCGACTTGATTTTGATCAATCGCAAGCTGGATATCGACTATTCGGACGGAATGGACATCCTCAGGGAGTTAAAGCAAAACGAGTCGTTCAAGAGCATTCCGGTCATGATCGTCACGAATTACGCTGAGCATCAAGAGGCCGCTGTCGCGGAGGGAGCGGAGTACGGATTTGGCAAACTCCAGTTCGCCGAATCGGCAACCCACGAACGACTCTCGCGCATCCTAAACAAAAGACCTGCACATGACTAAGAAATCCGAGACGGCAGAGATCGAGAAAGCTCGCGAAATACTGCGTGGTGCCGGTCTGAGAAGCACTCCCGCGAGGATTTCGGTCCTGATTGCTCTTCAAAAAGGGAGTAAACCGCAAACGCACGCCGAGCTCGCAGATCGACTTGTCCCACTCGGTTTCGATAAAGCCACCGTTTTTCGCAACCTCACGGACTTGACGGATGCCGAGTTGGTTAGCCGTACGGAGTTGGGAGATCACGTTTGGCGATTCGAGATCCGTGATCCATCGCACGATCGCAGCAGTCACCCACACTTTGTTTGCGTTGATTGTGGAGTGGTTTCGTGCATTGACGGAATCGAACTGCCGGACGAAAAAACCAAGAAGATGTTTAACATTTCGCGTATCAGCGAAGTCTTGGTCAAGGGGCATTGTTTAACCTGCGAGCCCTAAGAAGCCTGAGTCGCTGGCCCATCTTCCGGTTTCGTTACCTTGGTTTTC
>JBEBHM010000751.1:0-4235 GCA_040080875.1 Pirellula sp. | reverse complement strand
GGGACGGACAGCTACCGACAATGTGCGAAACATCCAGCGAGTCCCAATGATCCCAAGTCCACCCGAAACCAGAGCTTGCCTAATCTTGTGATTGGAGGACTGGTCGCAAGTGGGAACGCTGGTTGAGCTCCCAAAAACCCCAGACGAAGACTCAAAATGGGTGCGGATTCCAATCGTTCAATACTACAGGCGTGTCCGCTCCCCGCTCGCAACGGATGCTAACGTTACCACAGGCGGGTCGATTTCGCAGTGAAATCCCTGGCGTTTTCCATTGCAAACAAATGGAAATCCAGTTTGGCCCAAAATTCCCGAAATATCACGTAACAGGACGCGGTGTCAGTTGTGTATCTATATAGGAAACGCTCATGACACCAACTCCGACTACTCGAGCCAGCTTGCTATTTCGACTTCGTGATTCTCAAGATCATGAAGCTTGGGTGGAGTTTGTCGAGATTTACGAGCCCGTCATCTATCGCCATTTGCGGAAGTGCGGCTTGCAGGACGCGGACGCTCGGGAGTTGATGCAGGAGTTTTTCATCGCCGTCAGCAGGCGGATCGCGCACTGGGAATTGGCGAAGGAACGAGGGTCGTTTCGTGGCTGGTTGCGGCGTGTTACCCGTAATCTGGTCATCAATTGGATGAAGCACGGGCAACGTCGAATGATTGCCTTCGGTGGTCCAGAGTCGCAATCGTTGTTCGAGGATATAGCGGCTGATGCCTGTCCCGAATCGATCGCGTTTGATACTGAGCTTCGTCGGTCGACCTTTCATGGCGATTCTGAAAGTGCTAGGCAAGAGCAAAGTCCAAAGGCTTGGCGAAATCTGGGAAAATGCAGGTTTTCTAACTGACACTTCCGATCGTGAAGTGACATATAGTTGTAGTCAAATCGAAATGCCCTTGCGAGGAGTTACGTTGCCCAACGAATGGACTGAATTTGTCGATTCCTATGGACCTATGGTCTACCGGTGCGCCTGGCGGGTCCTGAGAAATCAACACGACGCCGAGGACATCGTCCAGGACGTGTTTTCTTACGCATGGGACAGTGTTGAGTTTGCTAACGTAAAAAACAAGGCTGGTTGGCTAAGGTGCGTTACCGTCCGGCGATCGCTGAACTGCTTGCGTCGACGAAAGCCGCTCGAATTCGGCGAAATTGATGTCGCATGCAAGCGTAGTAGGGAGTCGAAGGTCGAGTCAGCCGAACTTCATACCACGGTTCGATTAGCGATCGCCAATCTGCCCGAGCAGCAGCGACTCGCGTTTTCATTACGGTACTTCGAAGAGATGTCAAACACTGAAATCGCCAACGAACTCGGGACCACTTTGTCCGCCGTTTCGTCGGCGCTTCACTCGGCACGGCAAACCTTAGCACGCATCCTGGCACCTGCCTTCAAGGGAGACTGAAGTAAAACCATGAACACGACTGTAGGACACGCTGAAGATGAGCTACCAGATCCGTTGAAGTCGGTACTTGAGTCTATAGCTGGCGATCAACCGGACGAAGTTCAAATGGACTCGTTTCTCGCGTCGTTGAGACAACGCCCACCGGCTCGATCATTACCCCTCAACTCGACCAACTCTATGGCAACAAAGCCGAATCACAACCGGTTGCTGATCTGGCTGGCAACCACTGCGGCTTTGATCGCGATTCTATTCGGTTTGCAGTCGCTGCCGACCGCGAACGCTCTAGAAAAGATTGCAAGCGCACTTGCGAATGTTCCATGCATCAAGTCAACCACGATCATCGACAACCATAAGTCGGAACGTTGGCAAGTACGGTCAACAGACCAGATGGCTTCAAGAGACGACCGCAGGATCGAGTTTGCCGACGGTCCCGCATCAACATTGACGACCTACGACCATCGTACGCGAGAGTTGGTGCGAAGTCCTCTGCCCGAACAGCGAAATTCGTCATTGTTGAGTGAACTGGTCGAATCGTTGGCAGCAGCAGGCAAGGGAAGTATTCCGAAATTGATTCGAGGTATGGCCATCCAGTCGGCCAAAGTGCTCAACACGAGTGGCAATCGAGTATTGCAGCTCGAACTCCAGTCCCTGGATGGCGCGTTGAGTGGTTCGGCAAGTATTACGTTGCAGGATAACGGTGATCTACCCATCGCCGGAGTTGCGAGTTTTTCTAAGAGTAGCATGTCGCAGAAGATTGAGACGACCTGGGAGTATCCGCCATCCGGACCTGCCGATATTTTTGAGTTAGGCGTCCCGCAAGGAACGCCATTGATTGATCGCATACCAACGCCCGCCGTCAAGCAACTAGTTGCCGACGTCTACAAAGGACGACTGCAATTCGACGACTATCGAGCCGTTGTGTTTGCATCGGATTCGGAGAGATTGCATGACGTCGACACTTACGAAGTTTCGCTAGTCAGTAAGAAAGCCAATCGGCTAGTGCTACTGCGAAATGCGGATGACCTCGTTGCCTTGGAAGGGCAAAGCCGTAAAAAAGTCGCTTCACAAATTCTGGCGTATCCCCAAATGATCAAGTGGGTACCTGCGCACCTCATCGATGGTGGAACTCGTTATTCTTTCAGTGCCGAAACAGCGGGAGGTGTTCATGCTTCTCGAATTTCGGACGTGGCTGAGGGCTTTACGATTCCCGGTTATGACCGGGTTCCACATCTAGTCGGTCGACCGTCGACGGGCATAGGCCGGCCAACCATTGGGGCAACGCTAGAGTTGTCCGCCGAAGGTATCCCTGCGGATTGTGTGTTGCTGCGAACCCATCAAACCTTAATGGATGAAATTCCGCAGAGTCCGGTGCAACGACTTAGGGGCGCAGAATATTGGATTTCTAGGACGAAAGATTTCCTCGTCCTAAGGACGCAGCAGCGATGGGAGGACGGCTCGACGAGCGCCTTGACACTCGGCGAACTCGTTCAATCGCCAAACGGCTATTGGTATCCAACAAGCGCTTCTCGATCTCGCGCAGACAGTTCCGATCGCCCTATTGTCGATAGTTACCACGTCGATTTTTCCGAGCCGCTTTCCGATGCAATGTTTGATCTTAACGAGCTTGTAAAAATGTTGGGGAAGGAACATCGAAAATGAAGACTATTTGCACAGCCATTGTATTCTCAAGGCGTATCGCAGCCGTGGGCGGATTGCTTTTGCTGGTCTACGTTGTTTGGCTCCATTGGCAGATGTCATACGCATTCCGTTCACGCGAAGCTCAGAGAACAATCTTAGCCGAAGCCGGTATCAACGTGACGGGGAGCGTGAGCCCGTTTTGGAAGTTCGGTGCCCTGGAAGTTTGGCCTTCGAGCGATTTGGATTCGTCGATTACCCGTCTAAGAGCCATTGGCACAGATTTCGGTACGCCACAGGGAAAACAGGCCATCGAGTGCATTTCCAGGATGGGGCGTTTGCAAAAACTTTCCCTTTTGAACTGCAACCAAAGCGATCAGCTTTTGTCGATCGCGACTAAAAACCCGATCGACTACCTTGTTGTGGACGGAGAGTTTAGCGACCAGGACCTTGAATCCCTGTTGGGAATGCGAGACCTGCGCGCCGTCCGTTTGTACAACACACATGCCACCGAACAAGGAGTGAGAGAGTTTCACTCGAAACGTCCATCAGTACGCATCGAGGTGTTTGGTAGCCAAGGCTTGTCAATGGAACCATTGCAGCTGGGACCACTGGCAAACGAAGTGATTTGCGAACCATCGATTGATAATTTGCAACTGTGGTATCCGCCCCGCAGCGAGTGCCTCGTACGTTGATGACGTTCGGCATACCAATCGGCATTGCCGCTCAGCAGATACTGCATCCCCCGCGACATTTTCGGCTTGTGTGTTCGCACAAAGCGGGGTGAACAGAGAGGGCTAGGCGACTTGAAGTACCATTGTGCAAAAAACGTTGCGTTTTTAATTGAATCGTACAAGACCAAAAGAAATATTCCGTTCAAATGCACAACGTAGACTTATTTTCTAAGTATTCGGTTCTTGTATTAAGCACGAGGTGTTGTCATGAAAAGACTACGCGGCTTAACTTTGGTTGAACTGTTGGTTGTGATCGCCATCATTGGCATACTCGTTGGGCTCTTATTGCCTGCCGTTCAAGCGGCGCGCGAGGCAGCTAGGCGAATGAGTTGCCAGAACAACTTAAAGCAGATTGGGTTGGCGCTTGACAACTATCAAACTGCTTTCAATAGATTTCCGGCGGGAGGAATCGGAACTCACCAGAACCTCGATACGGGGTTTTCCTGGATCGTCAGTATTCTGCCG
>JBEBHM010000750.1:0-4242 GCA_040080875.1 Pirellula sp. | reverse complement strand
CTACACGATTTTTGCAGGCGAAAATCGCGTGCCAACGACTGTGACGTGGCGGTGCAGATCTGTATTGTGGAAAAAGAGGCAAGCTATCCCGATCCGTCAAACCCTAACGGACCTCCAATCCTCGTTCACAGCGGTGTCTATTAGAATTGGATGGATTGTGTTTTTCTCTGGACCGGAAGAGTATGAGTACTATGGAAGCTGACCAAAAGGCAAATTCGATGAAATCAGGTACCGTATGTCCGCTCGGCAGGCATAACACAAAAAAATCTTGAGCGTTTGTTCGAGATGTCCAAGGGGATTAGGCTATTCGCCAACAACGGAACTGGTTTGCTAAACGACAGGGAAAAAGAGCCCCCGTCAAAGCAAAAGCAATCGAGAAATATATGCAGAAAACACCCAACGTACTTGAGCTTGGCGACGATTACCACGAAACGACCGGTCGAATGTACGCAATCTTGAATACCCCGCACCTCAAAGACTTCATGGAACTAGTAGGCTGGATCGATAGCAATACCAAAGCGATTGATCACTTCCAAGGACGGCATCCGCTGATTCTCAAGCACGTTCGTCGACAGGTCGAGGAAATCGACAACGATCTTAACCGATAGACACCTTATCTAATCCTCAACGTTTTGCATGATTGCTGCCACCAGTCGTCGTTTGCGTTTGCTGTCGTAAACGCGAACTTCGTACACATCTTGACCAGTCAATCGCGGTTCCAAGACCGAGGTTGGCATGGGTGGAGCATTACTCACGAAAGAAATGCACAAGAGCGTACGTAAAGCAAGTGAAGCTAGTGGAAAATGATCAGGTCGAACTCACGAAGGTAACCGTTCGCAATTTCGAACTTCTCATCGGCCAATCAAGGATCTCGAAGTAGGACTCGATACTGTGGTATACTGGGCGTATCATTGCCATTTGGATTTGTCCCTACTTTAGAATTCCCAATCTGCGAGATGATGTCATGAGCGTTGCTGCCACTGAAATCCGACCATTCACCGCTTCCCACTTTGAAACGCCCAAGAAATTCTTTGACTTCTGCCGCAATGGAGGGAAGCCTCTGCAAGGTATCGTCGCTGGACGTAAGGTCAACGGCTCGATGAATGCGACATTCCAAACGATCGACCCAGGTTCCCTTGAGGTACTGGCGACCGTTTGCGAAATGGGGTCCGCCGAAGTGGACGCGGCGGTCGAGGCTGGGTACCGAGCCTTTGGAACGTCCTCAACTGGCGGGTGGAGGAATACGAGCATCGAGGAGAGATGTCGTATGGTGATGAAATTGGTGGAGCTGTGCGAGCGAGATCGAGATGTCTTGTTGGCTTGCGAGATTCGCAATGGAGGCAAAGTCTCGGAACTCGCCGAAGGGGACTTTGCACAGATTCGCGCCTGCGCCGAGTACTTCTGCCGAGTTGCCAAACACGCCGAAATGGGTGATGGAGAAGCGATGCCTATCGCGTCCAATATGCGAGGCTTCGCATTTCGCGAACCGTGGGGTGTGGTCGCTGGGATCATCCCTTGGAACTACCCAATCGTCTTGACCGCTTGGTTCATGTTCCCAGCGCTATTGGCCGGCAACTGCATCCTCATCAAGCCAGCCGAGGACACTCCGCTGTCTGCACTTTACATTTCCAGTTTGGCCGAAGAAGCGGGCTTTCCTCCCGGAGTCATCAATTGCTTGCCCGGACGAGGTGAGATCACAGGCCAAGCGATTGCCGAGAATCCTGGCGTTCGTTTCATCTCCTTTACCGGTTCGCCTGAAATCGGCCAACACATTCTGCGCACATGCGACCGGCACGGGACTCGCATGAAGCGTGAAATGGGAGGCAATGGATCGGCTATCGTCCTGTCGGACGCAGATCCAGAAATAGTCGCGCGCATGATCGGCCGTTATACGAATCAGCACTTTGGCCAAACCTGTTGTACCATCCATCGTGTCTATGTCGACCAATCGATCGCGGACGATTTCATCGATGCGGAAAAGTCGTTCTTCGAGAGCCTCAAGATTGGTTATCAAGCCGACGAGGGCACCCAACTGGGCGCGGTGGTCAACGCAACGCAAAAAGCTCGAATCCTGAGTGCTCAAGCGAGCGTCACCAAAAACGGTGGTCAGATGTTGCTGGCCGGTGGAATTGCCAAGGTTGCTGGGCGCGAGGGCTACTACCTTAAGCCCGCACTCTATCGAACCAGTCCTGGCATCGACTGCAACCCTCGCGAAGTCTTCCATACCTTTGCAACGATATGCCCTGTAGATTCTGCCGAGCAAGCGTTAGAGCTTGCCAACAACTCGCCATACGGATTGGGAGCCAGTGTATGGACCAAAGACATCGCCAAGGGAATTGCACTTGCCAAGCAGTTTCGCGACGGCACTTGTCAAATCAATTGTCACAATGCGATCGCTTATGGACTGCCATACGGTGGACAAGGCATCTCAGGTGGACCTGGCGGTGGAGTCAACTGTGAAGAGACTTACTATGACTACACGCAAGTGAAAGCCATTTACGTGGCCGACTACCCAGGCTGATACGATCGAGAATCGTCGAGTGGAGATCGAAAATGGTCTCGCAATGGCATAGACTCAACTCTGCATCGTTCGTAGACGATCCAATTCGGCCTGCATTTGTACGACCCTTGCTTCCGCTTCGATTCGTGCTCGACGTTCCATCTCCTTGGCTTGACATTCGAACTCTTCGCCGGTCAAGACAGTCTTGCCAGTGATCGAATCGGTTAACTGCAGTATTGTCTCGTTGGCGGAAATATCCACGTTCAATACCGATGAGTGGAAATGTTCATATTGTGACTGCATGGGGACCAACTCGAGTCCTGTTAGCCGAAAGCCCTGGAGTCGAGGCACGAGATGTTCGCCGGTTGGGTCAAATAAAAACATTTCTTGGACTCCGATCTCTTCGTAGGTTCGCGGCTTGAAAAATTTATCTTCGCGGGCCGTTGATCGTGAAGTTATCTCGAACACAACGTCGGGGACTCGATTCTCTTCCCATGTCTTGAACGTTCGACGATCCTTGGGATCGCAATCGAAAACAACAAAGACATCGGGAACGATAAACCGACGAGGTTCGCCTTCGACAAAATAGATAAGCAAATCGCTGCCAACATAAACTCGTTGGCCGCGATACCTAAGTCGCAACATGTCTCGCAGTCGAATGATCGCAGATATATGCCAATCGGTCTCTCCCATAGGCTTCCCATCGCTTTCCGGATACTCGATTTCTACATTTGGATGTATGGCGGACATAAAACTCCTAACAGCAATTGGGGCTGAATGCGCAAGGTTCGTACGGGACAACACTATCGATGTTTTTCGTACTATTATGAGCCCTACAGTTTAGAAAGCAACGCATCCGGAAAGAACGCCCAGGGGAACTATGGCGGAACTCAAATGCAATCTAAAGCCCAGGAACGAAGTGATAAACCAGCCAAAATGCAGATAGTTGGACAAGATTTCCGACAGAAACAAATGCAGCTTGATGCAGGACTTTTGTTATCGCATGCGCAATTGAACCTTCGACTGTTTGCGAAGTGCCTGTGCCAACCATTCAATCAGAAGAGTGAACCGACTACTTCCATTTGGCCCATGGAACGGAAACGGTCTTCGCTCCGTGCTCAGGAAACTTCACGGTTGGGAACAGTTCTGTGACAAAAAACGGACTTTTGAAAAAGCTCATTCAACGTATCCTAAGTTGGCTAGAACCACATAGATTCTTGGTCTGGGCGAAACCATTTGGCCAACTGTCAACGACAAGCCCATGGTTAAGAGTGCTGGAAGCATCGATATTGCTCTCGAGCTGGGAATTCCTCGATCTAGCGCTCGTGGTTGGCTGAGAGATCACGTTTCGCCTCCCGTCGTTTTAACCGATGAGCGGATCAGAGAAGGACGGAAGATGAAATCGAGAAACTGATTATCAAACTTGCGACTCATAGCAGTTGGGGCTACACACGTAGACTCGGTGAACGACTCGACTGCCCAACGTTCCTTCGTATGTTGAAGCTAGGAACTGCACGCATTTATTCTGAACGCAACTCTGCACCTAAGTAGATTTTTCAAAAAATCGAACGATCTCGATCTAACTGAAATCGAGTTAATTCGTTGTCGACGCGATTTTTCAATCATGATTTCAATTTTGGCCCGTCGATCTGGTTTTTGCACAGGGCGGTGGCCTATTGAACTTGTTTACTTCTGCACGTTAACCACCTTAACAATCTGTTTGACTGGCTGATTGTGAAGAG
>JBEBHM010000749.1:0-4242 GCA_040080875.1 Pirellula sp. | reverse complement strand
CTGGCGATTAGATTCTGTTGTTTAGACATTGAGACCGTTTGAGCAATCATCTCTCCATTGACGATTGTTGGGGGCGACTGAACCCAAACCATCAAACGCAACGTCGAAGCATACGAAGGTGTGGCTCGTGCATAAAGTAAGTATCCGATGCCAGCACCAAACAAGGCCAACAGAATGACGACAAACTTCCTTCGCCAAATTGCTCCATAAAAATCAACGGTTGGCAATGAGGTATCTTCGGTAGAAGTCGTTGCCATTTGGCCGTAATAGCCAGAGTAGCCGGAGTTTTCGTCGTAACGGCTGGTGGGGGTAAGCATATGGCAATACTCGAGAAACGCCTAAACTGAGGAACCTAAATCGCAGATTTCAATACGAATATATCCGTTTGGTCGAAATATCCTACCATCGAAAGGCCTCAATTCTACAATTAAATTGTTGCCCACTCATCAATGTTGGGCTGGAATTGGAGGCAATAGCGATCATACAGCTTGTGCGGATTGCACAAGCCAACTCCCTACACAAGCCGACTGCTTATGCGGGTACTCACATCCGAGCGGAAAAAACGCGATATTTGCGTTCTTTAAAGGTCTTTTTGGAATTATTTGAAAAGAGACTTGTCATGCCAAGTCTAACCTATTGCGCCTTGGCTGCGTGCATTTCCGAGATTTGGATATTACCGAGTTCTTTGTATGCCATGGAAAGTTTTGTGTGGAGTTTCTTATTGGAGCCACCCGTGCTCAGGGCGATCTCAAGCTCCGCGATAGCTTCCGGGTACATTTGCTTAAGTAGAAGTATAGTCCCCAATGTATCCCGAAAACTTGCCGATTCGGGAACAGCGTTAACTGCTTTCTTGGACAGCTCTAACGCCTCGTCAAGTTTCGGAGGATTCCCGCTAGCCATTATCCAAGCCAGGTTGTTGCACACGACAGGCATCGAGGGAGAGAGTCTAAAGGCTTGTTCCAAGTGTTGCATCGCGTCTTCCTTGTCACCCTGCATGATCTTGACGCTGCTCAGTGCAAAGTGAGCCACTGCGGCATGCTTGCCGTCAACGATCAACTCCTCAAGCAACTTGATAGTGCTCTCACGGTGCTCTGCCACATGCGATCCATAAAGCTGAATGAGCCGATCATAAATGGGTGAATAGGACGGGTCGAGCCGTAGAGCAGACTCGAGATACCCGAAACACGTTTTCAAATTCAACAACTGTTTTTCCTGCACCGCCATATCGTATCTAAGGACGTAAAACTCGGCCGAAGCCCTGAGCATGTTGGCATCACGAGAAATGCTCACTCCCTTGAGCAACGTTTTTTCTGCTTCCTCGAACTGGGCAAGCTTTGTTTGAACGAGCGCAAGTTGCAACCTGGGAACGGTGGCCAGAGGATCGCTGTCCAAGGTGCGCTGAAATGATTCAAGAGCTGAAACCAAGTGCCGCTTGGATGCGGCCTCGTCGCCAGTTTGCCGATACAAATCGGAAACGGAAACCAAATGTGCAGGGTTTATCTTCGCTGCTTGCTCTAGTTTTTTGATTGCCTCGCCGGTTTGACCAACACGTTGATGATAGACCACCCATAAGAGGAGCAGTTGTTCATTCATGACGGTCCCGCTGTTGGTTAAGTGCCATCGAAATGACTCTAATGACTTTTTGTCCGCATCCGCGCTTAGGGACCGAGCCAATTGAATCGCCCTCATTTGATGTGCGGGAGCAAACCCGACCAACGAGTCGGGAGCTAAACTGTTGACAATCGACTTCGCCTTTTCAGAGTCACCCGATTGAGCAAGTGCCGTTGCGTACTGAAATGCGATTTCTGGTTTTTGGACTTTCGAGTCCGCAATGAGTCGACCGCCAAGAGTACTCGCAAGCTTGAAGTCTCCATCTTTCATGGCTTGTTGCATCAGTTGAACGTACTTGCCGGTTACTGCCTCGCGAGTTGAAATTGCGTAGATTGTTGCGGCGATAAACATGCCGAACGTGATCAGCGCAGGAACGCCCCACAAAAACTTGGTTCTTCGTTCCCCTTCAAATCGAAGTGCCGCAAAAGGAAAAGCGATGATCGCCAAACAAATCAAAAAAACCCAATATGGTAGGAGGAACGGCAAAAAAAGAAGCGTTTTCCACCAGGGTCGGCGTTCCGTTTCCGAGTCATCCTCATCCTGGCTAGAGAATGAAAGTAGAATCCATTCAAAGGTCTCGCCGACCGATCTCAATAGAGCCAGCGGAATCTCAAAAAGAAAGCGGAACATTATTTGGCAAGTCTGAAATTCGAGGATTTTCTCGTGAACACATTGCGAGTCTAATCAATCTACCATTTTGTTCCAGTTCTTGCATCGCAGGTTGCAATCACTACGACCTCTAAGCACCATCACCTCCGTCAACCCTCAATAAGATGTTCATAGGCTAACTCGAGTAACACATCGAGCCCGATTATTGATCTAGAGCCAACGATCCCAAGCGGCCCATGGGGAATCAACAAGGCAATGGATTTTTGGTAAAAAGTAATCGCGGCAGCCCGTTTCATCGATTAGTGGATTAGTGATCGCAGTTTTTATTTTGAATACAGATAGCACGGGAATTGACAAAACCGGTAAAGGCAACGACTGCCAAAAGCCCCTCTTAGCTTGGATTCCCGGCGTTTGGTTTGTTGTCGTCGCCGCTGTGCTCTGGAGTACCAGCGGATTCTTTACTCAAACGTCGCTGCTCGACGTTTGGCGGGTGGACTTGCGGGGACAGGCCATTGCATTTTGGCGAGCCTGCTTTGCCTTGCTCCTACTAGTTCCATTGGTTGGACGTATTAGTTGGGACTGGGCGATGATCCCAATGACATGTTGCTTTGCTGTGATGAATTGGACGTTTCTCTCGGCTTTGGTAATCGGCTCACCTGCTAACACGATCTGGATGCAGAATTTGGCTCCCTGCTGGGTGATGCTCGGCGCAGTCGCAATCTTTCGGGAAAAAACGATCGGTCGGGACTGGATCATGCTCTTTACCTGTACGACCGGAGTGGTGTTTATCCTAGTCATGGAGGGAATGTTCGGATTCCATTCGCCCGAACATCGATGGTGGGGACCGTTGCTTGCGCTTGCTTCCGGCATCTGCTATGCCGGGGTTATATTGAGCATTCGTTCCTTGAGGAGGCACGACTCTGCTTGGCTCATTGCACTTAACCATTTGGTCACAGCTATCGCCATCTTTCCACTGGTTTGGATGAGTGGTGTATCGTTCCCTACTGGATGGATGTGGCCCATGCTTGCAGGCCTTGGTGTGTTGCAGATGGGATTGCCGTATTTCCTCTTTGCGCGCGGCCTCAAAACAACGCCAAGTCACCTCGCTTCGCTCATCGCGTTGCTCGAGCCTGTCCTGTTGCCGGTTTGGGTACATTTGACTCGATGGGGAGATCCAGCCTATCGACCTCCACAATGGTGGACGTGGGTAGGTGCTGGCTGCATTCTTGTCGGACTCACTATTCGCTACTCGATTCCTGATCGTTCCACTGCGACGGCAACCCAAGAATAAGATGCGAGTATTGCACGTTATCACCAGAATGATTGTTGGCGGTGCCCAGGAAAACACGCTTTTCAATTGCATGGACCTGATTCGGACGTACGGAGACGATGTTAAATTGATTACTGGCCCGAGCCAGGGTGCAGAAGGACAGCTCCTAAGCCAATCCAATACCGAAGGGCTACTGATCGAGACACATCCCTCGCTGATCCGTCCCATTCATCCGTATCATGATGCGCAAGCTCTTCGTTCTCTGAAGCGATCGATTCGCGATTGGAATCCCGACGTCGTACATACGCACAGCGCCAAGGGCGGGTTGCTCGGTCGAGCTGCTGGCTGGTCCCAAAAGATCCCCTGCGTGATTCACACCGTCCACGGTGCACCTTTTCATCATTATCAAAATCGACTGACCTACTGGTTCTTTGTTCAGTGCGAGCGATGGGCGGCGAAACGCTGCCATCGAATGATTTGCGTTGCCGACGCCATGACCGATTTGATGGTCAAGGCTCGAGTCGCATCGCGAGACCACTTTACAACCATATTCAGCGGAATGGATGTCGTTCCATTCCTAGACTCTCTTCAATACCGCGACGCGATTCGCCAGCAATTGGGCTTCAAACCGTCCGACATTGTGATCGGTAAAATTGCTAGGCTCTTTCATTTGAAGGGCCATGAATACGTCATTGAAGCAGCCAAGAGCGTTTGTTCTGAAAATCCCAACGTTCGATTCTTGTTCGTCGGAG
>JBEBHM010000748.1:0-4245 GCA_040080875.1 Pirellula sp. | reverse complement strand
TGATATCGCCATGCACAATATTGTCGCGATGCAACGCCGCTAGCCCGGCAAGACAATCGCGTACAATCGCGACTGCCACACCAGCCTTGAAGCGTGCATGAGACGGCCCGGCCGTTACAATGACATTATTGATATAGTCCCAGCGACGCGGTGACAGTCGGCTGCGAATCTTGGCAATCCGTTCCAGTCGCAACAAATCTCTAAGATCGTAGCCGTCGATCCATTCCATGATCAGAATGCGAATGCGGTTACGATCGATGAAGTCATGCACGGAAAGAACGTTTTCATGTTGAATGCGAGCCACCGAGGAAGCCACCATGCCGATTCTGGCCATGGCGTCGTCGTAGCCCGCTTGGCTACCGAATCGCTCCGGAGAGAATACTTTCATAGCGACCGGCAAAGCGAAACCATCCGCCCCGCGACGCGTCGAAAAAAATACGACCCCTTGCCCTCCGCTCCCGAGCACCCGATCCAGCTTATGATAGGTCATCCACTGAAGCTTGCGATCGTCAAGCAACACCTGGTAGCGGGACATCAGTTCCGGATTGCACGCACTCCCCAACTCTCCCCCCAAGGTTCGAGTTCGAAAATCTCCCGCAAAAGTCGTCGTCTGCATCAATTCGTCCGTGAGTGGAGTGAGAATCGAATCATCTCGAAGGTATTCACGTCTCAATTCAAGTTCTGGCTGGTCATTCTAGCTCTTCTGCTCTGTCTTGTTAACTGGAATGTTGATGCGAATGCTGAAGAGGGGTTCGGACTGGCCTCAAGCCTAGAGGGGCCTGATGTCGCATTCATTGATGCGCTCAATCAGGCCGGCTTGTTCGATATTTCTGCCGAAACTTGTCGAATGCGTCAGAAACTATGCGGAACTGCACAACCGGAAGCTTCAGCCCGTTGGACAATGCTACTAATGCAGTCACTGGCTGCCAAGCTTGCTGACGATCCCAAATCCGTTGAGGAACCGCGTCGAATTACGGAAGGACTTAAGGAGCTCCAGGCATTGGTCGACGAGTACCGAGAATCGCCAAGATACCACTGGATCTCAATCAAATATGAACGCTGCCGATGGTACGTCTTGCAACGAACTCTCGCTGCATATCTTGCCGTACCAGCGCGCCAAGCGGTACGCGAGTGGTCGCTTGAATCGATTCGAATCGGCTTGGACAGACTCGAAAAAATACAATTGCAAGTCAAGAACGATGCGGCAAGAAGTCCCAAATCGAACGGGAACACTGGTCCAACATCGTCCGAGTGGATCAGTTTGTCGAACGACATCAGGTTGCTCCAAGCCGACTTGATGCTTGTCAGGTCAAGCTTTTATCCAGTCAAGAGCACGGAACGGATCGCTGCCGCAACTGAAATTCTCACCGCGATTGAGAAAGCTCAGCGCCAGATCAGTCCCAATTGGACTGGCCGGCCCAATGTCGAATTGGCACGTTGTCGCGCGCTACTGCTAGTCGATCGCCCGGAAGAGGCGCTTTCGGAACTGCTCAAGCTCAAGAAGAACCTTGAGGAACCAAGCGATGCAAAGCAGAGACCGGACCTTCGTTGGAGCGAGCGCATCGCAACGCTCGCTGCAGAGGCCAATCGCCACCTCAACCGTATCGATGAATCCAATCGATGGATCGAACGCGCTGGTGGTTGGACTAAGTCGCCAGAATTAGCCATGGAGCACTTCGCCAATCAAGTGGCCAACGCTCAGACTAAAACGAGCAACGCATCACCATTGGCCCAAGCTCTTCAAATCAAAGCCGAAATCGGTAAACGGTTCAGCCACTATTGGCAACAACGGGCCGACGCCATCCTCGTGTCTAACTCCTTGGCGATTGCCAAGAGCGGCAGCAATGCGACCGACAACAGTACCGCAAAACTCAAAATCGAGTTGCTGATGTCCGAGGGGAAACAGCTTCTTTCAGCTAAGAGACCGCAAGAAGCGATCGAAAAACTCAGGCAGGCCGAGATGTCGGCCGCCAACGCCCAGGACGAATCTCGCGCGCTGGACATCGCTATTGGGATCGCCGCCATCTACTCCAACACTCAACAGCAAGAGCTGGCCCAGTCCGAGTTTCATCGCGCCGCCATGCAGTACCCCAAGTTGGCAAAAGCACCCGACGCCGCACTGATGTCGGTTTGGCAACCGATCATCGACGGCGAAGTTGTCGACGAAACAAAGACTGCCGAGCGACTGGCCACGATTCTGCAACGTCTGACCGATATCGTTGACACCTGGCCTAGTTCAGCGCAAGCAACCCAGGCCTGCGTGCGTTTGGACAGAGTGTACTTGCGCACCGATCGATTGATCGACTTGGCCGGGTTGTGGACCAAGCGACTGGAACAGCTCACCAATCCGGATGCCGACCCAGGCGAGTCCGCAAGATCGAGCATCTTGGAATTGGCTCTTTCGCGGTATGCGCTAATTAACATGTTGACGCAAGACGATTGGCTCGAGCGCTCCCAAGCAACCAAAGAAAACTTGCTGTTACAGCAATCACTGCGATCGCTTCAGGACCAATTGTTAACGCAATCGTCTGCAGCCCATCGCGCGACCATGGATTCCTTTTGCAATGCCATCCGCGATGCCGGACGTTGGCCACCGTCCGAGCTTTGGCCGATTGCAACGGCACCAGCTAAAGATCAGCTACCGTACGCACTCAAGGTAATGGCGGGCCAGCTCAAATCAGACGAAATCATTGCGGAGATGGCTGTGGCCTGGACTAGGTCCGAGCTGATCTTTCAGCAAGCAATTCGTCGCGGCGAAAGGGGCATGCCGTTGGATCCTGCTTCGCTCAACGAACTATCGCAATCTGTTGCGTCCTTGCCACAGCTACCAAAAGACCACGAAACCGAGTTGGCGAAACTGCTTAGCCCGGGGCATTTGAACCACCTGAACAATTCGAGGACGCTGTATCTGGTCGGTTTGCAATGCTGGACCGGAGATGAAGCCAAGGGTGTTGCAGGAATGATCGAAGCCCAACGAAACGACCCAAGAAGAGCGTGGTGGCCTTACCGAAGCGCACGCGTATTGCAAACGATTCCTGCTCAGCGCGAGTTGGCTGTTAAACAATTTCGATTGCTTGCCAACGGTTTTCCAGCTGGCAGCGACGCCTGGTTGGAAGCCCGCGCACGAACCGCCCAAACAATGCGATTGATGGGGCAACAAGCAAACGCTAATAAAATTTCCGAACTGATTTTGGCAACCTATCCCAACCTATCGCCCGAGTGGGGGGACCGGTTGGGCAAATAGCCAAGCTTCGCAAATCGTACGTCCGCATCTCCGTGGGCGGAAATCACAACGTCTGCGGAGATACGCTGATACATGTTACGCTGAGATCGTTCAAGGCATCACTTGAATGGTAATTGGCAGACTTGGGACGAACACTCCATCGTCTCGCTTTTGTATTGCTTGAAATCGCACTGGACCATATCCTACCGAACTTGGAGATAGTTCAAGCGACGATTCATTCTTAGTTAATCTTCCGACAAGTTCGGCATCGTGAAATATGCTGACTTCACCCGACTCGGGCCTACGAGTGAGTTCGATTTTTAGAGGCAGTTTGTCGGTAAGCCGCCATTCGGTAGGCCCACGCAGTTGCAGCTGTTCGTCTGCATTTCCACATACTACCCAGGTCGCTTGCTGGAATCGCTCTTCGATAGGCTTGGCCGAAATCGCGACCACGCGGACTTCGTGCGCACCTGTTTCCGAGCCGTTGAAGTTGATTCGAAAATTGGGGTCAAACGGCGTTTGGCTTCGAAGCACTCCGTCCAAATACAACTGCATGAATTCTGGCTCGGTAGTTTTGTTTGACTCCTCGACCTTGAGTGCAAGCAACAACGGATCTCGACCAACTTTGTCGGTGGACTTTTCAAGAGTAAAACGAGGGGGCTTGCAATACGGCTGGCACAGAGGATCACCGACCATAAGCAATTGGTACGGGCAAGTAACGGAGCTGTAATACGCTTCGGCGGCGGTTAGCCCATCGACATAGTGGACGTGAAGCATGGGATGCGGGAATTTGTTCGGTATCGTATAAGGCTCCGTCACGGTGCCACTGCTAGCTGCCGCACCATGGCGTAGGAATTCGGTGGATTTGGTCTGATCGCGTGTGGTCATGGCTCCGCCCACGCTAGTCAAGTTCTCAACGATACAGCCTGGAAGAATTTCGGCTCCGCTTTGAGACCATGAAAAAACAGGCGTTCCCATCATGACGCCCGAACATTTTTCTCCCATAGGTGGCATGGCGGTAT
>JBEBHM010000747.1:0-4255 GCA_040080875.1 Pirellula sp. | reverse complement strand
TATAAGAGACAGACAGAGGGACGTGCCATCCTCCTCATCGAGCACAATTTGGATTTTATCCAACAAACCGGAGAGAAATTTTATTTTTTGGCAAATCAAACTATTCGCCATTTTACGACTTTTCAGGATCTTGCAGCTGACTCGGCTGTACGTGAGGCATATCCTGGTTTACGTTTGATGTCTGCAACGCCATGAAACCCTTGCTACTCATTCAAAATCTCACTGTCGGCTATGGCTTAAAGCCTGTGATCGAGGACTTGTCCCTTTCTGTCGATCAGGGCGAGGCAATGGTGATTGAAGGGGGCAACGGTTCTGGAAAGACGACCTTGCTCAAGGCAGCTTTCGGTCTCTTGCATCCGTGGAGCAAAGAAACACGAATCGAGTTCGAGACTCAAGCGGTTTCATTGACCAATCCAGAACCATCCGCACTCTTGAATGCGGGCATCGTGTTCGTGCCGCAAAAGCAGAGTGTTTATGACACGCTTACAGTCGTTGAAAACCTCCGGCTTACCAGCCGCCGCATTACCGCTGAGAGTTTCGGCAATTCCCTTACCTTGATACTTGACCAATTTCCTGCTCTCCGCCCTTTACTCCACCAAAGACCCGAACGCATGAGCGGCGGAGAGCGGCAGATGCTCGCCTTAAGCATGGCCCTAATCCAATACCCTCGCTTGTTGTTGCTGGACGAACCGCTTGCGGGGCTGAGTAGCGCAGGCGGGCAGGCTGTCCTGTCCCTCCTCCACCAACTCAACCGCAACAATGACGTGAGCCTAATAATTGTTGAACATCGTTTAAATGAGGTCTTGACGATTGCGACCCGAAAGCTAACGATGGTGCTTGGAAAAATTGTTGCCGATCAGCGGGTCAGCAAAACCATAAACAGTTTACCAACCAATTTTTAATCGTGAAAGCACTACGTATCGTCGCAATCTTAGCTGTCGTCGTTTTGACGACAATTCTGATTTTTCGCAGGCAGCACCAGAGCGGGAACGGAAATATCGCAATCATCGGAGCCGTTCTACCGCTCACTGGAGAAGTGGCGGCCTACGGCACAGACACTCGGGATGGGATAGATTTAGCTGTGGAACAAGCCAATCGTTCGCAAAATCGTCTCAAATTCGAGGTCACTTACGAGGACTCCAAAGGTGATGCCAAAACTGCTGTCACCGCGCTCCAAAGTCTCCTTTCGCTCAAACGCCCAATTGCTGTGATTGGCGAAAATACGAGTTCAGCAACACTCGCTATGGTTCCCATCGCGACCGCAGCTAAAGTGCCGCTTATTTCCCCCTCCGCTTCAGCACCTAACCTGTCAGGTATCAGCCCGTATTTCTTTCGCGTGTTCCCTTCCGATACCGAAGAGGGAACATTTATCAGTAAAGCCGTGGCGAAGCATACTCCCGGTGCAAGCGTAGTCGTGATTTACGTCAACAATGACTACGGTTTCGGTTTGAAGAATGTTTTCAGCCAAACGGCTCCAGCAAATGGCCTTCGAGTTATTGGAGATTTTGGCTATGAGAAAGCCACCTCGGACTTCAAGCCAATTCTCACCAAGATAAAAGACTTGAAGCCAAACGCCATCTATCTCCCAAGCTACTATCAGGATGGTTCAATGATTGTAAAGCAGGCCAGAGAACTCGGAATTGAGGCGTCGCTGTGGGGGTGCACTACGCACGAAGACCCAAAGTTTCTGGAGGTCGCCGGGGCTGCTGCGGAAGGGTTTTTCTATCCGATTTCTACTGGCTACGATGCGAAAAGCACGAGCAATGAAGTGCTGGAATTCATGACTGGCTTCAAAGCCCAGTTTAACAAGGAACCTGGTCTGCTTGCAGCCTTGGGATATGACTGTGCCCGTTTGATTATTTCCCCGTCGCTAAAAGGTGAGGCATCGTCATCCAACGTGAAAACCTTTATCGAAAGTCAAAAGGCATATCCAGGGGTCTCGGGGCTGATGTCGTTTGATGAGAAGGGTGATGTCCATAAACCGATTTCGCTCAAAACCGTTAAATCGGGTCAATTCACTGATGCCAAGCAATAAAAACATATTTATCGGTTCATCGTCTGAATCGCTGAGTCTCGCCACAATTCTAGCCGAAATCCTCGTTGCGGACGGGTGGGCTGCTACCCCTTGGAATGAGCATTTTGATGTCTACAGTGCCGGAAGGTCAAATATCGATACCTTAAAGTTGGCTGTCGAATCGAACAGAATCGGAATTTTTTTCCTTACTCCCGATGATAAGATCGAGATTCGGGGTCGCAATCCTCAACAAACAGTTCGCACAAATGTGTGGTTTGAGATTGGAATGTTTGTGGCTTCTTACGATAGCCGAAATGTGCTCATTTTGGCCGACCAACGAGATTTGACTAACTTAGCGAATCCAACAGACTATGCTGGAATTTCATTTGTAACCTACGACTTGAACGATTCGCTGAAAACCGTTGTACGGGATGCTTACGAGGCACGGGAAACAAACCCATCTTTCACACTCGAGGCGGAGCCACAGAAGGGAATCAAGAGTGTATTGGAGGATGCTTACAAAAAGAAGTTCAAGCGCCGTCTCGACGAAGTTGCAGAGGATCCGACCGTTTCTGTGAAATACTTGAGTGACCGAAAATCCTGTTATGATTGGGGCGCGGAGTTAATACAAGGTGCAAAGCAGAGACTGTATTCAGTTATCTCGTATGAACAGGAGCTAGATGATGGCTCCCCCGGATTGTTGCCCAAAATTGTAGAGAGAATACAAGCCGATAAAATTGCTGGCCTAAAGTCGCCGAGATTGAGGCGATGGATGAATTTAGGTGATAAGGAAATTGCTGACCAAGCACGACAGATTTTGAAAGAATACCCCGAGATTGAGGTTCGCGATACCTATTGTAAGTTCATTGAAGCTGTTGTCACTGACAACAAGACATTGCTGGTGTTACCCCGCCCCGACAAGATGACCGCGTTAGTTGGTAGCGGAATTTTAATCGAATCTAAACCCATCGCTGATCAATTCGCAATGTGGTTTGAAACAAGACTCCCAGAGCAACTCGATGTAAAGCTATCCGCCCAGAATCTAGAAAATTACTTGAATATGGAAGTTCGCAATACTGGGCCTCGGATGGGTAATAGGAATTGCTTTGCCTGTTCAACGCCCTTAAACTCTTTGGCGCAACAATGCAACGAAACATTTCAAAAGGTTATGGCGGTTGACTCTAAGGGTTGACTAAGTCTGTGAATTTTTCTTTTTGCTAAGCGTCTAATTAACAATCACAACCCAAGCCTACCACATATGTTCTGGAACAGCCTAAAACTCGGATACCTCGTTATTCCTCTCGCACCGAACGCGCTCGCCTTTCTCGGTAAAGTCGCCCACCGCAAGACGCAAATCGCAAGCGGAAGCAAAACTGAAACCCACTTCCACAAGCTCTTCTCATTCTACATCGTTGAGCAGATGGAAAGCCTGCAAACTCCTAAGGGACTGCTCTCGCTGCCGCCACGAGCGCTCGTTATCGTACTTCCCTTCATCACCCATGGATGGGCAAACTTAACTGGTAAAACAGATTCAAGCTACGTTTATGACCTGACACCAATGCACGGACCTCACGAGGTGATTGGTGGGTAATTCCGCTTCCACCCTGCCTCATTCTGCCCATGCAACTACTGGTCAACACTTTTGCATCGGCTGGACTTTGCATGCTAGTTGGGCTTGGCTACACACTCTTTCTGCTTCCCACGCGGAGCTTTAACCTCGCGTTCGGAGGATTTCTGGGGATTGCCGCTTACACTGCATACTTTGTATGCGGGCTGGGTCTTTCGCCACTACTCGCCATCCCAGCAGGATTGATCCCTGCCATTATTTTGGCTGTCGGGGCGGAGCATTTCGGGTTCCGCAAGATTCGCGTTGGCAATCGTGGTTCATGGAGCGTTTTGATTGCAAGTATTGGACTTGCTACAATCTTGCAGAACCTCGTTTCAATGGGTTTCGGTGACCAAACGAGGATCATGCGGAGAGGTGCGGCTGAGGCGGCGTTTCACTGGGGCAACGCCATTGTCACTTGGCCACAGTTACTCATGATTTTATCCGCAATCGTGTTCACGATTTGTTTTGGAGCAATCTGGCACAGAAGCACATTTGGTCTGCAATTGAGAGCTGTTTCTTGTAATCAGCCTCTTGCAGAGGCTCACGGCATTGACCCTTCATTGGTGGTGCTCATCTCCACTGTGATTGGTTCTCTTCTGGGAGGAGTGGCAGCTATTTTGCGAGCCTACGAC